>NZ_JAQZBY010000007.1:0-221644 GCF_028736865.1 Paenarthrobacter sp. AB444
CTCTTCATTGAATGTATGGGCGCTTGCTCTGTGGGGGCGCTCAAGGGAATTTCGTATTGTGAGAATAAAATTCTGCAATTCGAGATTACGTGCGCCGGTGGGCAGCGTCAACACGGATCACGCGTCCGAAACAGTCAACCGGCAATCCTCACGTCAAACAACCGAATGTGACCCGGCGTACAGTCTCAACCTTGACTGGAGGTGACCTGCGTCATAGAGTTCTTTCACTATTCAATAACTTGATTCCATATTGTGGAATCAGTACGAAGTGGAGATCCACGATGCAGACGACTTCATCAGTCGGCGTCAATGAGACTCCGGAAGACGCAGAGACGGGTGACCCCAACCACCCGGTCGTGGGAAACACGGATCTTTGTGCGATTGCTTCCGAAGCCGCAGGCCGTACCATCAGTCCCAGTCTTTACAACATCGACCTCGCCCCCACCAAAGCCAAAGGCCGCAAGTGGACCAGCTACAGCATCTTTACCCTCTGGGCCAACGACGTCCACAGCCTGGGTAACTATGCCTTCGCCATCGGCCTGTTCTCCCTTGGCTTGGGCGGCTGGCAAATCCTGGTTGCCCTCGGGATCGGTGCCGTGCTTCTTTTCGCCCTCCTGAACTTCTCAGGATTCATGGGCCAAAAGACGGGCGTACCTTTTCCAGTGATGAGCCGCATCAGCTTCGGCATCAGGGGAGCCCAGATCGCAAGCCTTGTCCGTGGCGCCGTCGCAGTCGCCTGGTTCGGCATCCAGACCTACCTGGCCTCCGTCGTCCTGCGCGTCATGCTCGTGGCCATGGCTCCTGGCTTGAAGGACCTGGACAGCAACTCCATCCTGGGCCTTTCCACGCTCGGTTGGTTCTCGTTCGTTGCCCTGTGGATCGTGCAGCTGGTCATCGTCAGCTTCGGCATGGAGATGATCCGTAAATACGAGGCCTTCGCTGGCCCCGTCATCCTCGTCACCATGGCCGCGATCGCCGTCTGGGTCTTCATCGAAGCCGGTGGCGCCATCCAGTGGACCGGCATCAAGGGCCTTGAAGGTACCGAGATGTGGCTGACCATCTTTGCCGGCGGCGCCCTCTGGGTGTCCATCTATGGAACGTTCGTCCTGAACTTCTGCGACTTCACCAGGTCCTCAACGTCCAAGAAGTCGATCGTCAAGGGAAACTTCTGGGGCATTCCCATCAACATGCTCGTCTTTGGCGCCATCGTCGTCGTCATGGCCGGCGGCCAGTACAAGATCAACGGAACGGTCATCCAAAGCCCTTCGGACATCGTCCAGAGCATCCCCAACACGCTGCTGCTGGTCCTGGCTTGCCTTGCTTTGCTGATCCTGACCATCGCGGTGAACCTCATGGCCAACTTCGTGGCTCCGGTCTACGCGCTGACCAATCTGTTCCCGCGGCACCTGAACTTCCGCAAGGCTGCTTGGGTCAGCGGAACCATCGGCTTGATCATCCTGCCGTGGAACCTCTACAACAACCCGATTGTGATTGTGTACTTCCTGGGTGGCCTCGGTGCTTTGCTTGGCCCGCTGTTCGGTGTTGTCATGGCTGACTACTGGCTGGTCCGCCGCGGCAAGGTCAATGTCCCCGAGCTCTACACGGAAGACCCCAAGGGTGCCTACTTCTACAAGCGGGGCGTCAACCCGAAGGCTGTCATTGCAATGCTTCCGGCTGCTGCCTTGGCGATCGCCATCGCGTTCATCCCTGGACTCGCCGCCGCGGCACCGTTCGCCTGGTTCATCGGGGCCGGCGTCGCAGCGCTCACCTACTTCGCCGTTGCGGACAAGAAGCAGGTCCACGAGGACGTTTCCGGCGAGCCGATCGCCGTCGCCAGCACCCACTGACACGTGACAAAAGGCGCCGCCCGTCCTTCCGGTCAACTGGCCGCAGGGCGGGCGCTGCCATTGAGAGGAAATACCATGCGCATTCTTGTCGCAAACGTGAACACCACGCAGTCCATGACGGACTCCATCGCAGCCCAGGCCCGCGCTGCCGCAGCTCCCGGAACCGAGATCATCGGCATCACGCCGCGTTTTGGTGCCGACTCCTGTGAGGGCAACTTCGAAAGCTATCTGGCCGCGATCGCCGTCATGGACGCTGTGGTCAATTACCCGGAGCCGTTCGACGCCGTCATCCAGGCCGGTTACGGCGAGCACGGCAGGGAGGGCCTGCAGGAACTCCTGGAGGTTCCGGTGGTGGACATCACCGAGGCCGCGGCCAGCACAGCGATGTTCCTGGGTCACAAGTACTCTGTCGTCACCACCTTGGACCGCGCAGTGCCGCTGATCGAGGACCGCCTCAAGCTGGCCGGACTGGATGCCCGCTGCGCTTCCGTGCGAGCCAGCGGGATGGCTGTTCTGGAGCTGGAGGAGTACCCGGAACGTGCTGTCGAGGCGATTGTCGGCCAGGCTGAGGAAGCTGTCAGCAAGGACCACGCGGAAGTGATTGTCCTGGGCTGCGGCGGCATGGCAGGGCTTGATGAGCAGATCCGCCAGCGCACCGGAGTCCCTGTGGTTGATGGTGTGGCCTCGGCCGTCACCATTGCAGAATCCCTCGTCCGGCTTGGCCTCTCCACGTCCAAGGTCCGAACCTACGCGACACCGCGCCCGAAGACTGTCATAGGCTGGCCGATAACGTCCGTCGCCCAGTCCACTGCGCTCTAAAACCACCGAAAGGCAACCACATGACTGACTCCAGCCTGCCCGCGGACCCAAAGGTCGCCGTCGTAACCGGTGCGGGGTCCGGGATCGGGCGGGCGGTGGCCAGGCTCATGCTCGACGACGGCTACCGGGTGGCGCTTGCTGGGCGGCGGGAAGCGCAGCTGCTGGAGACGGCCGATGGTCACCCCGAAGCGCTTGCCGTACCGTGCGATGTGACAGCGCCCGACGACGTCGCGCGCCTTTTCGAGCAAGTCCGCCAACGGTGGGGCCGGGTGGATGTCCTGTTCAACAATGCAGGCGTCTTCGGGCCGTCCGGGGACGTGGGCGATCTTGACGTCGCGGAGTGGGAAGCCACGCTGCGGGTGAACGTCACCGGTTCCATGCTCTGTGCCGCCGAGGCCGTCCGGACCATGAAGGCGCAGCGGCCGCAGGGTGGCCGGATCATCAACAACGGCTCCATCTCCGCGCACTCGCCCAGGCCCCGGTCGGTGGCGTACACGGTGACCAAGCACGCCATGACCGGCTTGACCAAGAGTATTGAGCTCGACGGGCGGGAATTCGGGATTACGTGCGGGCAGATCGACATCGGCAATACCCGCACCGAGATCATGGACACCATCGGGGTTGGCTCGGGTGCGCTGCAGGCCGACGGTTCCCGCAAGGTGGAGCCCATGTTCCCTGTGGATGACGCCGCCAGGGCTGTGCTGCTGATGGCCAACATGCCGGCGTCGGCCAGTGTCGGTTCGCTGGTGGTGACCGCGGCGGGCATGCCCTTCGTGGGCCGCGGCTAGGACTCCCGGCTGCCCCGGCGCGCCCCCGTGCCGCCACGACCAACATTGAGGCCGCCAAGCCCCCAGAAAGCCGAATTTTCCGGCGTTCTGGGGGCTTTCCCCTGCCAAAGTGGGTCGTAGTGGCACGCCAAAGTGGCATACCAAACCGAATGTGACTTCCGCAATATGGAAATCGAATCTCCCCTTGCGGAATGATGTGACCCGGCTTACATTGAAAACATCCCCCCAAAACGAGGGGCTGTTCCCAAACTGATTGGTTCAGATCAATGAAGATCCCAGACCCCGCGGCGCTGAAGGCGAGTTCGGCCCCGCAGAAGAAAAAGCGGCTGTACCAGTCGCTCTTTTTTCAAATCCTGATCGCCGTCGTCGCAGGTGTGCTCATCGGTCATTTCTGGCCGAACATCGGGTCCGCACTCCGGCCACTGGGTGATGGATTCATTCAACTCATCAAAATGATCATCGCCCCGCTGATTTTCCTCGTGATCGTCACAGGCATCTCGGCAGTGGGCGACGTCAAAGCGGTCGGACGGGTCGGGGTCAAAGCACTCCTGTACTTCACCGGCGCCACGCTTTTCGCCCTGGTTTTCGGCCTGGTCGTCGCCAACATTGTCCAGCCTGGTGCTGGCCTCAACATCGATCCCGCTACCCTTTCCCAGGAAGCGCTCGACGCTAAAACCGGCCACGCAGTCCCCAAGGACGCTGCGGCCTTCATCCTGGATGTCATTCCGTCCAGCGTGATCGGCGCTTTCGCCAGCAACAGCCTGCTTCAGGTGCTCTTCTTCTCCGTCTTCTTCGGCGCCGCGATCGTGGTCATCGGCCGCGAACGGTGCTTGCCGGTCATCAGCCTCATGGAAACCGTGCTGGAACTGATCTTCAAGATCATGTCCTGGATCATGAAAGTGGCCCCCATCGGTGCCTTCGGTGCCATGGCCTTCATCATCGGCCAGTACGGGGTGGGCACCTTGGGAACCTACGCCCTGCTGATTGCCTCCTGCTATGGCGCGGCCATCGTCTTCATCGGGCTGCTGTTCCTGGTGGCCTGGGGTTTCGCACGGGTTCCGCTGTGGCAGTTCCTGAAGTACACCCGCGAGGAATTCCTGCTGGCTCTCGGTACGGCGTCAACGGAAGCAGTCATGCCGCGCATCATGACCAAGCTGACCAACGCCGGCTGTTCAAGGGCCACCACGGGCTTGGTAGTGCCCACCGGTTACTCCTTCAACCTCGACGGCGCCGCGATCTACCTCTCCATCTCGCTGCTCTTCCTGGCGCAGGCCTTCGGCCACAACCTGGATCTCGGCCAACAGTTGGCTGCCCTCGGCGTCCTGCTCCTGACCTCCAAGGGCATGGCCGGTGTTCCGGGCTCGTCCTTCCTGGCACTCTCGGCCACCGCCGCCGCGCTCGGCATCTTCCCGGTGGCCGGCGTCGCGCTTCTCCTTGGCGCCGACCGCCTCATGGACTCGATGCGTGTAGTGGTCAACCTGCTCGGCAACTGCGTGGCCACGTTCGTAGTGGCCAAGTGGGAAGGCCAGTTCGACCGCAGCGTCATGGTCCGCGCCTTCAACGGCGAAATCACCAACGAGGACACGGCCATCATGCTCGGCAAGGAAGACGTCTACGCCCAGCAGGAGCTCGAGCGCATCAGCACCGGCCAGGAACCCTCACCGAAGTTTCGTGGCGGCCCGGCAGCGGATGAGATCCCACAGTTCGAGATGAGCAAGCCAGGCCAACCGACAACACCAATCTGCCCCGACTAACCCGGCGGGTTTTTGTACAGCTAATGCCCCTAAGACGCGGTCTTAGGGGCATTGGCTGTACAAAAACTCGTTAGAGCGGGAGGAGCGAAGAGAGGTCGGCGCGCAAACCTGAGGCGGTCACTTTGTGGGACTGCACGGCCTCACCCCACGTAATCCGCCCGGTCACCAACCCAAGCCAGGTGTCGGCGTCGGTCTCGATGACGTTCGGGGGAGTGCCGCGCGTGTGCCGCGGACCCTCCACACATTGCGTGACGCCGAACGGCGGGACCCGGACCTCCACGGAATTGCCCGGCGCGCGTGCGGTGACTTCCTCCAGGGAGTAGCGCACCGCCGTCGCAATTAAAGTGCGCGACGGCGCCGTCCCGGCAGCGGCGGCAGGCTCACCGGCGGTTTCGGTGCCGGAAGGTTCGACGGCGGCCCGCCAGGCTGCCAGCGCGGCTTTGCCCTCGGAGATGTCGACGCGGCGTCGTGCAACAGCCATGGGTTTCTTTCCTTCTTAACTACTAATCGAGCAGGGCGGAGACGGCATGGCCCAAACGGATCCTGCCGACCTCGTGGCCTCCACCCAGTACGGGTTCGACCACTCTTTCCAGGACGCTGGAGACGGCCGGAATGTCCACAGCCCCGCTCACGGCAAGGAGAGTCAGTCCAACCAGGGAAGTGGCGCGGAGGTTTCCGTCCAGCATTTTGACTGCCACGGTGGCGCCGGTCGGAGTGGCCAGGACCAAGACGCCCTCGGCGCCGATCTTCGCCAGGACATCCAACTCTTCCATCACTACGGTGTTCGATTCGCCCTTGCCCTGGACGGCCCACGGGTAATCGAGCATGGACGTGGCAATGGTGGCCGCACGGGCATTTGCCGCGGAGTTGCCCGGTGACTTGGCCAGGCGGGAGTAAGCCCGGGCAAGGCCAGTCAGCGAGATCGCGGCCACGGGCGCGCCGCAACCATCGATGCCCAGATGGGAAATGTGCTCGCCGCTGTATTCCTCAATGACCGAACGCACGCGCTGCTGGAGCGGGTGGTTGGGTTCGAGGTAGCTCCGGAGGTCCCAGCCGTTCTCGGTGCAGGCCCAGAGGAACGCCGCGTGCTTGCCGGAGCAGTTGAATGCGAGTTTTGACTTTCCCCGCTCAGAGCGGACCAGCCAGTTGCGGGCGGTCTCGTCCTCGGGCCAGGCCGTGGGACATTGGAGGTGTTCTTCCCGCACCCCGGCCGCCTTGAGCATTCCTTCAACGACGTCCATGTGGTCCAGGGAACCGGTGTGGCTTCCGCACGCCACCGCAACCTGTGCGCCCCGCAGCGGAACGCCGGACTGCATGGAAGCCAGGGCCTGGAACGGCTTGAGCGTGGAGCGGGCGAAGACGGGAGCGTCGATGTCGCCGAGCTGCGTCACCACGGAACCGTCACCTGAGAGGACCACCGCCGCACCAACGTGCCGTGATTCAATAAAGCCACTGCGTTCGATCACTGCCAGTTCGACGGCGGACTCAACGTTGAACGTTTCATGCGAACTCATGGGCATGAAGCAAGTCTAGGCGCGGTGGCGTGATTCCCTGGTCATGCCCGGGTGCGTGCCGGGTCCCCGCGCGCCGGGTCCCCCGCGCGCCGGCTGCGCGCCGGGTCCGCTGCGTGACACAGCTTAGGCCGAGCGCGCTGCACAAAGTACCCTTTAAGCCGTGAAGGTACTCGTCATTGGCCCAGGCGGCCGCGAACACGCCATTGTCCGCTCTCTGCTTGAAGACCCCAACGTCTCCGAGGTCCACGCGGCCCCGGGCAACGCGGGCATCAGCAAACTCGTTCCCACCCACGCGATCGACGGGAACAACCCGGAAGCCGTGTCCGCCCTCGCCACCAAGCTGGGCGTGGACCTGGTTGTCGTCGGCCCGGAAGCGCCGCTGGCCGCCGGTGTATCCGACGCCGTCCGCGAAGCCGGTATCCCTGTGTTCGGCCCCAGCAAGGAAGCCGCGCAGCTGGAAGCTTCCAAGGCCTTCGCAAAGCAGATCATGGCTGAAGCGGGCGTCCCCACGGCCATGGCGCGCGTAGCCGAAAACGCCGAGGAAGCCGCCGACGCTTTGGATGCCTTCGGCGCACCCTATGTCGTGAAGGACGACGGACTCGCTGCCGGCAAGGGCGTCGTGGTCACCAAGGATCGCGACGAGGCCCTGGCACACGCCCAGACCTGCTTCGATGCCGGTGGAACCGTGGTGATCGAGGAATTCCTGGACGGCCCCGAGGTTTCCCTGTTCGTCCTCTGCGACGGCCACACCACAGTTCCGCTGTCCCCGGCGCAGGACTTCAAGCGCATCTTCGACAACGACGAAGGCCCCAACACCGGCGGCATGGGAGCCTACACCCCGCTCGAGTGGGCTCCCGAAGGCCTGGTCCAGGAAGTCATCGACCGCGTAGCCCAGCCGACCGTCGATGAGATGGCCCGCCGCGGTACACCCTTCATTGGCGTCCTCTATTGCGGCCTGGCCCTCACTTCCCGCGGCACGCGCGTCATCGAATTCAACGTCCGCTTCGGCGATCCCGAGACGCAGGCTGTCCTGGCCCGTCTCAAGACGCCGCTCGGTGCGCTGCTGCTGGCAGCTGCCAAGGGCGAACTGGACACGGCAGAAGAGTTGCGCTGGTCCAAGGACACGGCAGTCGCCGTCGTCGTTGCCGCCGAAAACTACCCGGACGCTCCCCGCACGGGCGACCGCATCCGCGGCCTGAAGAAGGTCGACGAGCTGGACGGCGTCCACGTTGTCCACGCCGGCACCAAGCTGGACGACGAAGGCAAGGTGGTCTCCGCCGGTGGCCGCGTCCTGGCGGTGGTCGCGCTCGGTTCCGACTTGGTGGAGGCGCGCGAAAAAGCGTACGACGGCGTCGAGCTGGTTCAGCTTGAAGGCTCGCAGTTCCGTACGGACATCGCAGGCAAGGCCGCCCGCGGCGAAATCCGGGTGCCGTACGCGGCTACCGGCACCATCCCGAAAGTGCAGGCCTGAGCATGACTGACTCCCTTCCCACCGGAGGCTTCGAGACCGAGACCTTGGACCTTCCGGGCTGGACGCATGTCTACTCGGGCAAGGTTCGCGACCTTTATGTTCCCGCCGATGAATCCATTACGGAGAAGTTCGGCCAGGACTGCGTGCTGGTGGTAGCCAGTGACCGCATCAGCGCCTACGACCACGTCTTGAGCAGCGAGATCCCGGACAAGGGCCGCGTTCTGACGCAGCTCAGCCTGTGGTGGTTCGAGCAGCTGGAGGTTGAACACCACGTGCTGGCCTCAACGGTTGAGGGCGGTGTCCCGGCCGAAGTCGAGGGCCGCGCGATGATCTGTAAGAAGCTGGAGATGTTCCCGGTGGAATGCATCGCCCGTGGTTACCTGACAGGTTCGGGCCTGGCGGAGTACAAGCAATCCGGCACTGTCTGCGAGATTCCGCTGCCGGAGGGCTTGGTGGATGGTTCCCGCCTGGACCACGCCCTGTTCACGCCGTCGGCCAAGGCTGAGGTTGGCGAGCACGACGTCAACATCACTTACGACGACGTCGTGGCAATGGTCGGCGATGACATTGCTGCCCGCCTGAGCGAGCTCACCCTGAAGATCTACACCCGCGCCGAGGAGATCGCCCGCGAACGTGGCATCATCCTCGCCGACACAAAGGTGGAGTTCGGCAGCGATGCCGCCACCGGTGTGATCACGCTGGGCGACGAGGTCCTCACCCCGGATTCTTCACGGTTCTGGGACGCGTCCACATATGAGCCGGGCAAGTCGCAGCCGTCCTATGACAAGCAGTACGTCCGCGACTGGCTGACCTCCGCGGAGTCCGGCTGGGACAAGTCCTCGGACACTCCGCCGCCGGCTCTTCCCGCCGACGTCGTGGAACGCACCCGTGCCCGCTATGTCGAGGCGTACGAGAAGCTCACGGGCCGCACCTTCGCGTAGCCCGCACCCAACTGGGGGACAGCACATGTTCTACTGAGCGCTCAGTGGAACAAGTGCTGTCCCCCAGTTTGGTTAATCAGGCTTCGGAGTGTTCCTTCGCGGCCCGACGCTCGGCCAGGCGGATCTCCAGTACGGCGTCCATGGCCTGTTGAACGCGGTCCGAGGCGCCTGCAGCGCTGAAGTCGTGTTGCGCTTCTTCCAGGAAAGTCAGGGCTTCTGCAGCTTCACCGGCTGCCTTCAAGGACTTGCCGAGCAGCAACGACACCTCACCAGCCGTGTGGCGGGCCAGAACCTTGCGGTCGGCGTGGATTTCGCGCAGCTTCTCGACGGCGGCCGGAATGTCCCCGGTCAAGTACAGCCAGCGGGCGCGGATGAAGGCGACTTCCAGTTGGTCCGTCTTGTTTCCGCCCACAATGGACAGCGCGAGCTCGGCGCGTTCAATGGCGGACAGAGTTTCCGGTTCCACAATTCCTGAGGACAGGCGTACCGCGGCCGATGCCTTGTTGAAGCGGGCCCACAGTTCGATGTCGTTGGCGGGGGAGAGCAGCTTCGCGGCGCGTTCGTGGTGCTTGATGCCCTCTGTGTAGTCGTGGCGCATGAAGGCGACGTTGCCCACCACCCACGCAACCTCGCCGGCCAGTTGCGACATCGAGTGTTCGTCCATGTGCTCGATCATCGCCAGGCAGTACTCCCAGGCCTCGTCGAGCTTGCCGCTCTCAGCCAGCGCGCCGATCAGCGCGCGGTGCGCGCCAATGATGAGCGTGGAGCCCTTGGGCAGTTGCTCGCTGAGCTTGACGGCTTGTTTTGCATGCTCGACGGCGGTGGCCAGCTGCCCTTGTCCGTGACACACAGCGGCAAGCATCTGCCAGGCGCGTACTCCCAGGCCGGCGGACTCAGTGGCCATGGGATGTTCCAACAGGTGCTCAACAATCTGCTGGCATTCCTTCAGCTGGCCCTGCTTCATGACGCATTCGGCCTGCATGTACGTCATGTTCCACCAGGCGCTGTTGTTCTTGGCCTCAAGGGCAATCTGCGCGGCAGTGGCGGCGTGGCTGGCGGCAAGTTGGTAGTCGCGCAAGTCCCATGCTTGGCGGGCGTACAAGCCGGCAAGGACGTATTCAGCGTCGCTTACGGTAACGGGTTGGCTCCACGCTTCAAGGGCCTTGGGAGCAAGTTCGAGTCGGCGGGCGAGCTCTTCGATGACCTCGGCCGTCGGCTCGCGACGGCCCGTTTCAAGCAGGGAGATGTAGCTGGGGGAGTACAGGTTTTTGCCGAGCTCGGCCTGCGTTAACCCGCGTTCGAGCCGTTCGGCACGTAGCTTCTCGCCGAATCCGTTTCCCACGGGTTCCTCCTACAGGTGTCTTTTGACCAAAACCTTGACAGTCTCTGTGGAAAACATTTTACAATGTATGTCAACAGGGACCGCGCAATTTCCGTAACGAATCCGACTCGCATTGGGGTACATCATGTTCAAAAAAATCGCCGCGTCAGTGGCCATGGCAGGCGCACTGACCTTGTCGGTTGCGGCTCCCGCAGTCGTCTCTGCAGCGTCGGCTGTAGATTCCAACTCATCGGTCAGTGCCATTGGCAACTGGCCTGATCCTATGCGCGTTTCGGCGCCGACCAAGACAACGGACACCACCGCCACGCCGATGTCGATCGGCAACTGGCCGGATCCGATGTAAGCAGTACATCCGAAGAAACCCCGGGGCGTGACGAGCGATGCCCCCGGGGTTTTCTTTTACCCTTTACGGCTGCAACACTCATGGCGCACCCGGATTCGACGCCGGTTGGCGGCTTTCCGCCCGAAGCGCACTCTTGGAGGCGACGACGGCTCCGATAACCAGGAACAGCACCGCGCTCCCTCCGCCTGCCAGCGAAACTGCCAGCGGATTTGCCGAGGGAACCAGGGCGGCCACCACTGCGGCGGCTCCAGCCGACGCGCCGCCAAGGATGAGGTAGGGGCCGGCACTCCTGTGTCCGGCCCTCCACGCGGCATCGGACATCATGACCGATGGAAGGCGAATACCAACCACTTGATTCATCGGCAGCCAACCACCGAGGCCAAGAGTGCCGCCGGTGAGCAGTACCGCACCGAGCACGCCCAATCCTATGACAAGGCCAATCGAATCGCTGGACATCTGGCAACCGCCCCCAAAATACGTAGCTGTGACTGTATTCAGTCATCAGGCGCGAGCCTAGAGGCCAAGGGAGTCGCCGTGCAACGAGCGGCCACGCGCCTGTGGATAACTTCCGCCGCGGGATATTCCTTGGGCTTGGGCGTTAAACAAAAAAGGCGCCGATTTCTCGACGCCTTTTTCGTTATTGGTCGGGATGACAGGATTTGAACCTGCGACCTCTTCGTCCCGAACGAAGCGCGCTACCAAGCTGCGCTACATCCCGATCCGCTGCGAAAGCAACTGTTCAAGGATAGCTGAATCGCTGCGGGATGCGAAATCGGGGAGTGGGTGTCCCTCGCCACACTCGCACCAGACGCCACGACTACACCAACGAATCCCGCCAGGCTCCGTGTAACCGGGCGAACCGGCCACCGCCGCTGATCAGCTCGGCCGGCGAGCCATCTTCAACAATGCGTCCGTCGTGGACCACCAGCACCCTGTCCGCCGTCTCAACGGTGGAGAGCCGGTGGGCGATGATGATGGCAGTGCGGGCATCGTTCCCGCCGGCGACACCCTCGAGCAGCTGGGCCAGCCCCTGCTGGACCATGCGCTCGGAAGGAATGTCCAGGGACGACGTCGCCTCATCCAGGATCAATACCGCAGGCGCCGCTAGGAATGCCCTCGCGAAGCCAATGAGCTGCCGCTGCCCGGAGGACACCCGGCCACCGCGCTTGTTGACGTCGGTGTCGTAGCCTTCGGGAAGGCTCATGATGAACTCGTGGGCACCCACTGCCGCAGCTGCAGCCTCAATCTCTGCGCGGGAAGCTTCCGGGCGACCAAGAGCGATGTTGTCGGCAACCGAACCGCTGAAGAGGAAGGCCTCCTGGGTCACCATCACCACGGCCCGGCGGAGGTCCGTGGTAGCCAAGTCGCGCAGGTCCACCCCGTCCAGGGTGATGGAACCGGACGTGACGTCGTAGAAGCGGGCGATGAGTTTGGCCAGCGTGGACTTGCCAGCGCCGGTCTGTCCCACCAAGGCTACGGTTTGCCCGGCAGGGATGTGCAGGTCCAGGGCAGGAACAACCAGCTGGCCGTCGCTGTAGCCGAACTCCACGCCCTTGAAGTCGATCTCACCCCGTGAACTCTTCAGCGGCACCGGGTTCTTCGGCGGACGCACCGTGGGAACTTCCTCAAGCAGCCCCGAGACCTTCTCCAATGCGGCCTGGGCACTCTGGAACGAGTTGTAGAACATCGCCATCTGGTCCACCGGCTGGAAGAAGCGCTTGGTGGAGAGGATAAGTGCCAGCAGGACACCCACAGCGAGATCACCGCTGAGCACCCGGAAGCCGCCGAACAGCAGGACCACGGCTACGCAGACGTTGCCGATCAACACCAACCCCGGCTGGAAGATGCCGTTCAGGTTGATCGAGCGGACAGTGTTCTTGCGGTAGTCCTCAGCCAACTCGCCATAGCGGGCTGCGTTCTCGCGCTCCTTGCGGAAGGCCTTCACGGCGCGAATGCCGGTCATGGTTTCCACGAAGTGCACGATCAGGCGCGCCGAGACCACCCGGGACTCCCGGAACGCGATCTGCGAGTGCTTCTGGTACCAGCGGGCCAGGAAGAACATCGGGACGCCGGCCGCAAGCATGATCAAGCCACTGCGCCAATCCAACGCGAACACCGTGAAAGCGGTGAACACCATGAACAGCATGCCCGAAGCCAAGGAACTGACGCCGGAATCCAGAAGCTCCCGCAGCGCTTCCAGGTCAGAAGTTTGCCGGGCAATAATTCGTCCCGAGGTGTATTTCTCGTGGAATTCCAGGCTCAGGCGCTGCGTGTGCCGGAAGACGCGGAGCCGCAGGTCCAGGAGCATCGCCTGGCTCAGCCGGGCCGTGGAGGTCACGTAGAGAGCCGTCATTCCGGCTGTCGCAACTGCGGCGGCCAAGTAGAGCGAGCCAGCCAACACCAACGGACCGTTGTCGCCGGACTGAAGTGCCGGGAGCGCGTGGTCGATGCCGAACGCGATCAGCGCCGGTCCCGCAACGCGGGTCAGCTGCGAAACCACCACCATCACGATCGTCAGCCAAAAACGCAACCGCACTGGACGGATCAGCGAGGCAAGCAAGGCGAGCGACCGGCGTCGTACGGCTTTGCTGTCTGCTTTGCTGAGGAGGGTGTTGTCCTCATTGGCGGTACCAAAGGTCGTGGCGCTCACCGGCGGGCCTCCTCAGCTTCTTCGAGCTCGTCCAGTTCGGTATCGAGGTCCTTCGGGCCCGCGTCCAGGCTCGCGATGACGTAGCGGTAGTGGTCGTTTTCGGCCAACAATTCCGTATGGGTTCCGACGGCGGTGATGGTCCCGTTTTGGAGCAACGCCACCCGGTCCGCCAATGCCACAGTGGAGGGACGGTGCGCGACGATCAATGTGGTGGTCTCGCGGAGGACCTCGCGCAAGCGGGCTTCCACGCGTTCTTCGGTATTGACGTCCAGGGCGGACAGGGGATCGTCGAGGACCAGGACTTTCGGCGTGGCGGCGATGGCCCGGGCCAGGGCGATTCGCTGCCTCTGGCCACCGGACAAACTCAGCCCTTCCTCGCCGATCAGCGTGTCGACGCCCTCGGGCAGGGAGTAGGCAAACTGGGCCTGGGCGACGTCCAATGCCTCGTCCAGGGCAGCATCGCTGGGATTCGGGGCGCCCAGGAGCACGTTGTCCCGGACCGAACTGGAGAAGAGCGTGGTGTCCTCGAAGGCCACGGCAACGATCCTGCGCAGTTCCGCGATGTCGAAGTCGCGGACGTCAACGCCGTCGATGGTGACTGCACCGGACGTCACGTCGTAGAGGCGGGGGACAAGTTGAAGCAGCGCGCTCTTTCCGCTTCCCGTGATGCCCACGAGGGCCATGGTTTCGCCGGGACGGATGTCCAGGGTGATGTCGTGCAGGAGGGTGCCGCCGTCGTCGAACCCGAAACTTGCGTGTTCAAAACGCAAGGCGCCTTTGACGGTTTCCGGTACCACCGGCACGTCCGGCGACGTGATGGTGTTTTCAGTGTCCATGACCTCGAAGTGGCGGTCCAGGGCGGTCTTTGCCGTCAGCGCCATCGCCAGAAGCATGCCGGAAAATTCAACGGGGGTAGCCACAACCGCCGCGGTAGCGAAGAAAGCGACCAAGGCACCGATGCTGAGCTGACCGCTGGCGGCCAGCATGATGCCCACCACCAGTCCGACGCCCAGCGCGAGCTCGGGCAGCAGGGTGACAACAAGTGTGAAACCGGCCTGCTGTTTAGCTTTGGCGATCTCGGTCTGGCGCAGCTCCTCGGCCTGGCCATTGAAGTTTTCCAGCGCCTCGCGGCTCCGTCCGAACGCCTTCAGGACGCGGATGCCGTGGACCGATTCTTCGACGGTGGTGGCGAGGTCGCCGGCCTGGTCCTGGCTGAGTCGAGTGACAAGGCTGAACCGCCGACGGAACCGGAAAGAGTTGATCATGATCGGCACGGCCGCGGCAAGGAAGATGAGCGCCAGCTGCCAGCTCATGGAAAACATGACGCCGACTCCGATGATCACCGTCAGCGTCGTGACCACCAGCATGATCGCGCCGAACGCCATCCACCGGCGCAGGAAGCTAAGGTCCGTCATGGCCCGCGAAAGCAGCTGGCCCGAGCCCCAGCGGTCGTGGAACGCCACCGAGAGCTGCTGCAGGTGTCCGTAAAGGGTCACACGCATCCGGGTCTCCACGGTGGTGGCCGGATTGATCACGAACTGGCGGCGCAAGGCCACCAGGCCGGCTTCGGCCACGCCGAGGCCAAGAATCACGACGGCGGCAACCCACACTGCTTCCGGGGAGCCGCCGGGCTGCAGCGAGTTGTTGACCAGGATCCGCAAAACCTGCGGGATGGTGAGTGCGACGATGCTGGCAAGCAGGGCGCAAATGAGGCCCATGACAAGGCGGGGGAGGATGGGCCGCACATGGGGATACAGGCGGCCGACGGAGGTGAAAAATGACGTTTGCTTGGACATGCCCGCTTCTCAACAGCTGGATCTTCAGATGGTGCGGAGGTAGTTTCCCGTAGCAACTACCCTATGCCATGGCGTGATTCGTTTCACAGGACCACGCAACGTCGGTGAAATGTTTGACCCAGTTATTGAGGTTCGTAATGCTGCCCGGCGTTTAGTTGCGCGGCGTGAGAGTCAGCAGTACAGCCTCCGGGCGGCAAGCGATGCGGACGGGAGCGAAGCGTGAGGTGCCGATGCCGCCCGAGACGTTCACCGGCGTCGTGAGTCCCTTGCTTTCCCAATCGTGGAGGCCCTTGGCGCGCCACGTAGGGAGGTCGCAATTGGAGACCAAGGCGCCGTAGCCGGGGACGCAGATCTGGCCACCGTGCGTGTGACCGGCGATGATCAGGTCTGCTCCCGCCTCGGTGAAGTGGTCCAGCACTCGCTGGTAGGGAGCGTGGATCACGGCGACTTTGAGGTGCGGCCGGGCGTCCTGGTTTACGGTACCGCGGGGCCAGCCGGCGTAGCGTTCACGGCCCAGATGGGGATCGTCCACGCCCGAGAAATCGAACCGCAAGCCGTTGAGCACCACAGACTGGGCGCGGTTGGTGAGGTCGATCCAGCCACTCATGCCGAAGGCTGACCGGAGCTTGGGCCAGTCGAGCTGGAGCGGTTCCTTCTTAGGTTTCGACGGACCACGAAAGTAGCCCGCAGGGTTCTTGATCCGCGGAGCGTAGTAGTCGTTGGAGCCGGGAACGAATACGCCGGGGAACTCCATCAAGGGCATCAAAGCCTGGATGAGGGGGTCGATGGCCTTGGTGTGGCTCAAGTTGTCGCCCGTGTTCACCACGAGATCCGGCTTGAGGTCTGCCAGGGACTGCAACCACTGGGTCTTTTTGACCTGTCCCGGGACAAAGTGAATATCGCTCAGATGCAGGACACGAAAGGGTGCCGAGCCCTCGGGGAGAATCGGCAACGTTTCGTGGCGGACCTCGAACTGATCCTTCTCCCACCAGCCGTAGGCGGCAGCCGCCGTGCCTGCCGTTGCACCCACGGCAGCAGTGACGGCAAAACCGCGCCCGAATGAACGGACGCGGTCTGCCAGCGAATCCCGGAACGTCACCCGTTAGTCCTTGCCCGGGGCGTCGCCGCTGTTTCCATTGCCGTTACCGTTGTTGCCGGTTCCGGTGGACGGCGCTTGCTTAGGCGTGGTGTTCGACGGCGTGTTGTTGCGTTGCGGTGTCGGCGCGCCGAGCAGGTTGGACGGCGGCATCTGGAACGGGTTCGTGCCGTAGGCGGGAGCGACGGCCAACATGTAGTTGGTGAACTGCGGGCCGGCGATCATGTAACCGTCAACGAAATCGTAGAACTTACCGTTGACCGTGATGTTGCGTCCCTCACGCTTCTGGCTTCCCAGAGGGTCACCGAACCAGGACGCTGTGGCGAGGCCCGTGGTGTAGCCAACAACCCACGTGGAGCCGTTGGTGTCGTTGGTGCCGGTCTTGGCGGCGACGGGGAAGTTCTTGGAGTTCAACGCCGGCCGGATCAGGGAGCCCGATCCTTCGTCCAATACCTTGCCCATGGCGTAGGCGACACCACGAGCCACTTCAGGCTTCACAGCATCCTTGCAGCTGGGCGACTGCGCCGGAAGATCGGCGCCCGACTGGTCCTTCACCGAGGTGATGGCGATCGGTGCACAGTACTTGCCATCGGCGGCGAAGGTTGCGAAGGCAGTGGCCATGGTCAACGGCGCCGTTTGGGTTGAACCGATGAGGTTGCCCAGAGTGGTCATTGGAACCTTGGGATTAGGATCCGTAATTTTGCCCGTGCCGTCACGAGCTGGAAGTCCCCCATGGATGCCGGTGGCGTCAACAATCCCCTGAATACCACAGAGGTCAAGTTGCGCCGCTGAGGCAAATGTCGCGGTGTTGATGGAGTTCTTCAGACCCCAAAGGACAGTCATGTTGCGGTAGTACTGCGGTTCGGCATTCTGCAGGTCGAAGCTGCCCTCGACGTTGGAGTCGTAGACACCGCTGGTCGGCGTAGGACAGGTGTTTCTCCACGGGTAGTTCACGCCGTATTTGCGTTGCGCAGCATTGATGGTGGTCTCCATCGACTTCCCCTCATTCAGCCACTCGGCGAACGTGAAGGGCTTCATCGTCGAACCGGGCTGGAACCCGCCGATGCCGTTGAGGTCGTTGCCGTTGGCGTCGAGCACATCAACGTTGAAGTTCTGGGTCTGGTCAAACTTGCCCTCTTGAGGCAGCCAAACGGTGTTCTGGGCCATGCTGACGATCTGGCCCGTGCCCGGCTGGACAGAGACGATCGAGGCGCCCCACTTGTCCGGGTTGGCGCCTGCCGTGGCGTCGACCTGCTGCTGGGCAACGTTCTGGGCCGTCGGATCAAGGGTGGTCTGAATGGTCAGACCGCCACGCATGATGCGCTTCTCGCGCTCTATCTGCGTGTCACCGTAAGCCGGGTTGTTCAGCAGGAGGTGCAGGACGTAGTCGCAGAAGTACGGTGCCATGGTGGCGTAAGCGCAACCCTGGCGGGCCGGGGTCACCTTGGTGGTGACGGGTGTGGCCACGGCTTCGTCGTGCTGGGCCTGGGTGATCTTCTTCTGGGCCAACATGGCGTTGAGCACCAGATCGCGGCGCACCTTTGAGTTGTCCGGATTGGTGATCGGATCAAAGGCCGACGGGCTGTTCACCAGGCCAGCCAGCAGGGCGGCCTGGGGAAGCGTCAGGTCCTTGGCGGTGGTGCTGAAGAAGAACTTCGACGCCGCTTCAATGCCGTAGGCGTCGCGGTTGAAGAAGACGATGTTGAGGTAGCCCTCAAGGATCTGCTCCTTGGAGAACTTCTTCTCCAGGGCGATCGCGAGCTTCATTTCGCGGAGCTTGTCGCCAACGCCCTTGTTCACACCGTTGAGCAGGACGTCGTCGCCCTTGCCGGAGGCCACCAGCGACTCGTTGATGACGTTGTTCACGTACTGCTGGGTGATGGTGGAAGCACCCTGCTTGTTGCCTCGCGCGGTGCTCACCAGTGCTCTCATGATGCCGGTGGTGTCGATGCCGCCGTGCTCATAAAAACGGCTGTCCTCAATGGAGATGACAGCGTCCTTGATAAACGGGCTCATCGCGTCCAGCGGAACCTTGGTCCGGTTCTCCGCGTAGATCGAGGCGATCGGCGTACCGTCCTTCGCCAGGATCGTGGTGTTCTGGCTGGGCGGATCCACCTGCAGCTCCGCCGGCAGAGTGTCAAAGAACTGGATGGAACCACTTGCGGCACTGCCCGAGACGGCTGCGGCCGGGACAAGAAGTCCAGCCACCAGGACGCCACAGATCGCACTCACGCCAAGGAAACCTAATATCTTTCCGAGGGTGGTGGCAGTGTCGAATATGGGGTTCTTGCGAGTCACCATGTTTTCCAGTTTACCGGCACGGGCTAGGCTTTCTGTCATGACCAAATGGGAGTACGCCACGATTCCGCTTATTATTCACGCCACCAAGCAGATCCTGGACCAGTGGGGCGAAGACGGCTGGGAGCTTGTCCAGGTTGTCGGCGGCCCCGATGGCAAAGGCCTTGTCGCATACCTGAAGAGGGAGAAGCAGTAACCATGACCACCCCCGCAGAAACCACCTCTCCCGCGGAATCCGGCGCCCCGACGTCGGCCGTCGAGCAGCGTTTGGCCGAGCTCGGACTGACCCTTCCCGAGGTCGCCGCCCCCGTGGCTGCCTACGTCCCGGCCGTCGTCTCCGGCAACTACGTTTACACCTCCGGACAGCTGCCCTTTATTAACGGCAAACTCGAAGCTACGGGCAAGGTCTCGTTGGGCGAGTTGGGCGCGTCGGATGAGGCAACCGTCGATCCCGAAGAAGCCAAGCGCTACGCCGCCGTATGCGCGATCAACGCGCTGGCCGCCGTCAAGAGCGTCATCGGCGACCTCGACCGCGTCACCCGCATTGTCAAGGTGGTCGGCTTCGTTGCCTCCGAGCCCACCTTCACCGGCCAGCCCGGCGTCATCAACGGTGCTTCCGAACTCCTGGGACAGGTATTCGGCGACGCCGGCATTCACGCCCGTTCCGCCGTCGGCGTTTCTGTCCTGCCCCTCGACTCTCCCGTAGAGGTCGAGCTCATCGCTGAATTCAGCTAAGGAACCGGTTCACCGAAGTGCCGCAGCTTGCCCGTCGCCTGTTTGTACTGCCCCCCGCACTAGAGGGGGCAGCACAAAACTGGCTTGAGCTCGGCGAGCGGACCCCCAGGGCCGCCCGCTATGCCTCATCTGTTGTCCTCTTGCGCGATTCACCCTCCGGCTTGGAGACCTGGCTTGGATACCGGCCTGGTTCCTCGCCGTTGGGCGTCGTGGCATTCCCGGGCGGTTCTTTGGACCCGTCCGACGACGACCCCATCGCTTGGGTGGGTCCCTCACCCCAGCAGTGGGCTGAGCAGATGGGGACGGACGACGTCGGGCTCGCCCGCCGTCACGTGGTGGGTGCCATCCGTGAGCTCTTCGAAGAGACCGGCGTCCTGCTGGCAGGTCCGGATGCCTCCTCGACTGTGGAGGCCAACTCCACCGTGGAGTGGATGCGGGCCCGCGAAGCCGTAGCCGCCCAGGAGAAGTCCTTCACGGAGGTGCTCACCAAGCGTGGGCTTGCCCTGCGGACCGATCTGCTGAAACCGCTGGTCAACTGGCTGAGCCCGGACTTCGCCCACACGCGGTTCAACACCCGCTACTTCGCGGCCACGGTTCCGGTGAACCAGCAGCCCAGCATCCTTGGCAGCAAGGGTGTGTGGGGCCGTTGGGTGTCGGCGTCCGAGGCCATTGCCCTTCGCGATACTCCCGCCTTGGGCGATGAGATCGGCCAGCCAAACACGGTCGGCCTGACCTTGGGCCAGCTTTTGGTGCCGGGCTCGGAGATCATGCTTGAGAAGATGGCCCACGCCAATGGGTGTATCGCGTACCTGAGCTACAAGCGTAAAGCGCACGTGTATCAGCCCAAGCTGGTGGACGAAGGCGGCCAGCTGTTGCTTGAAGTCGAGGCCGCACGCACCGTCGCCGGCGAGCCCCAGCGCGAACGCTGACCCTCGCTCACATCCCACCCGCTTGAGCCGAACGCTCGCTCACATCCCACTGGCTTGAGCCGAACGCTCGCTCACCAAGACACCAAAAAAGCCGCCTCGGCGTCGAACCGGGGCGGCTTTTTCGTGAAGCTCTTTAGCGCGAACGCTGGCGGAGTCGCTGCATGTCCAGGATGACGACGGCGCGGGCTTCCAACCGCAGCCAGCCGCGCTGAACGAATTCGGCCAGTGCCTTGTTGACGGTTTCGCGGGAAGCGCCAACCAGCTGGGCCAGTTCTTCCTGGGTGAGCTCGTGGGCGACCAGTACGCCGTCGGTGGCCGGACGACCGAAGCGGTCGGCCAAGTCGAGGAGCGCCTTGGCAACGCGACCCGGTACGTCGGAGAAGACGAGGTCGGACAAGGAATCGTTGGTCCGGCGCAGGCGGCGGGCCAGTGCCTGCAGCAGCTGGGCGGAAACCTCGGGACGCGTGCGGAGCAGGGCGTTGAGGCTCTCGTTCTTCAGGCCTGCAAGGCGCGTTTCGGAAACGGCGGTGGCCGTGGCGGTACGCGGGCTGGGGTCGAACAACGCCATTTCGCCGAAGAGTTCGCCCGGGCCGAGGATGGCCAGCAGAGACTCGCGGCCGTCGGGGGAGGTACGGCCGAGCTTCACCTTGCCGGAAACGATGAAGTAGAGCTGGTCACCCTGGTCGCCTTCGCGGAACACGGAAGCCCCACGTGAAAGGTCCACCTCGGTGAGTTCGTCCGTCAGCAGGCGGAATGCGTCGTCGTCAAGGGTGGCGAAGAGGGGTGCGCGGCGCAATACCTCGATGTCCATGAAATCTCCTGAATATAAGTTTCGGTCGTGGCGCTCCAGCCATTGTTTCAGAATTTTTGAGCTTCTGTGACGTACTTGGCACGTGAAACGCTGAAATGGCGCGGGTTGGCGGCGTTCAAGGCCCGAAGGACCGCTTTAAAACAACCTTTGACCGTGACCCCATGGTGATGTGACTAACGGTTGGCTGTCAGGGTCCACAACTACAATTGGCGCTACCCGGCTATGAGGAGCATTGGTGTTTGGCTTGACGATATTGGATTTGGCATTGATTTTGATGCTCCTGTCCTACTTGATCTATGGCCTGCGCAACGGCTTCATGGTCACCTTGGGCGGTATTGCCGGATTCATCGTCGGTGCCATCGCTGCATTCGTGGCCGTTCCGCTCGTCAGCAACTGGGTGACCGACAGCGGCTGGAGGCTGGCCGCCACGGTGGGGGCCGCCGTCGTGCTTATTGCTTTGGGGCACGGGCTCGGAACCATGATCGGCCGGAAAATCCGCCACGCAGTGCGGATCAAGCCCTTGCATGCGGCGGACCGCCTGATCGGCGGCGTGGTGAGCGTGGTGGTGGCCGCGCTGGTGATGTCCATGCTGGCGTTCAGCATCAGTTCCCTTGGTGTGCCGTTTGTGTCGCAGCAATTGGCCGAGTCCCGGGTGATCCGTTACATCGACAACATCACTCCCACGCCCGTCAAGAGCACCATGGCGCAACTGCGGTCCACGGTGATCGGCGACGGCATTCCTAAGCTGATTGAGGGCATCGGGCCAGGGACGCCGGTGCCGGTTCCCAACGAGTCCACCGACACTCCTGCCTTGAACCGTGCCGCTGAATCCGTGCTCAAGATCGCCGGAACAGCGTTCGAGTGCGGCCAGAACCAGACAGGTTCCGGATTCGTCGTATCGCCCGGGCGCGTCGTCACCAACGCGCACGTCGTGGCGGGCGTGTCGCAGCCCGTTGTGGAAATTCCCGACGGCGGTGCGTTGCCGGGTCGCGTGGTCTACTTCGACCCCCAGCGGGACATCGCGGTATTGGCCGTGGACGGCCTGAAGTCCAACCCGCTGCCGCTGAGCCCGGACCTGCCGGGTGGAAGCCCTGCGGCGTTTGCCGGCTACCCGCATGGCGGTCCCTTCCAGTCGAAGCCCGCCACTGTGCAGGGGATTTCGCCCATTCTGGTTCCGGATATTTATGGCAACAATCCCTCGCCGGAGCTGGTGTACAAGCTGGCCGGGGATGTCCAGCCCGGAAACTCGGGCGGACCCCTCTTGACGATGGACGGCCAAGTAGCCGGCCTGATTTTTGCCAAGACCACCACGGACGCGGCCTTGGGGTTCGCCTTGACCATGACCGACGTGGAACCCGTGGCGGCGCAGGCACCAGGCCTCAGCGAGCAGGTCTCCGCCGGGCAATGCACCCGCAAGTAACCAACCCTCTCTCACATCACCCGGGCATTTGGGCGGCCCTCTCTCACATAGTGACTGTTTTTAGGGCACGCTCTCTCACCTAATGGGCCTAATTCCCGGACGCTCTCTCGCGGCGATAGATTGGGAGCCATGACTGAAGCCACCCCCGCCACCGAAGCCGGTCGCGGCACCATCCTTGTGATCAACGGACCCAACCTCAACCTTCTGGGCACACGCGAGCCCGAGAAGTACGGAACCTCCACGCTGGCCGACGTCGAGCACCTCGCCATGACTGCAGCCACCGCGCATGGCTTCACGGTGGATTGTGTGCAGTCCAACCATGAAGGCGACCTGGTGGACGCCATCCATGCAGCCCGCGGTACCGCCGTCGGCATCGTCATCAATGCGGGTGCTTACACGCACACGTCCGTGGCACTTCGGGATGCCATCGCGGCCGTGCAGTTGCCCGCCGTCGAGGTCCACATCACCAACGTCCACCAGCGCGAAGAGTTCCGGCACCACTCGTACCTCTCCGGGGTGTGCAGCGCGATCATCGTTGGCGCAGGCGTGCTCGGGTACAAGCTGGCGATCGATTACCTGGCTGACGCCGTCTAGCGCGCCGGTGCCGGTGAGTGAGGGTTCCCGGGAAACCTGTGGGATGTGAGTGAGGGTTCCCGGGAAACCTGTGGGATGTGAGCGAGGGTTCCCGGGAAGCCTGTGGGATGTGAGCGAGGGTTAGAGGGCGGTGAGTCGCAGCACGATGGCGTGCTCCGGGTTCAGCACGGGCATCGGGAGCCCGACTTCGCCCAGGAAACGCCCGCTGGCCTCCGCCCCTGATGCCAACCAAGGAGCTGGCTTGGCCTCGGTGAACGTGTGCCCGTAGTCTGCGTCGGCGGGGGTCGGGAAGAGGAGCTCCACGCGGTAGGAACGCAGCGGATCGAGCCCCGGAATCGCCACCCGGCCCGGAAGTTCGCTGAAGCCCGTCCGGGTCTTGACCACGGCGAACAGTGCCGCTGTGGCACCTGCGGGAGTGCCGCCGTCGTGCTCTGAAGCAACCACGCCATGCACCATCAGCGACTCGTCAGGGACATCCGCGCGGACCATCCGTCCACTGTGGATGAGGGCCCGATGCTCCTTGTACAACGCGATGAAGCGCTTGAGTTCCTCGCGCTCGGCGCCCGCAACGGACCGGACGTCCCACTCCATGCCGAAGTGCCCGAACAAGGCAGTGATGGCGCGGAAGGAGAGGTCGTGCGTGCGGCCGGTGGTGTGGGAGGTGGTGGGGCCGACGTGCCCGCCGACCAGTTCGGGCGGAACCACGAGGCCGGTCCAGCGCTGGATGGTCTGCCGCTCCAGGGCATCGTTGCAGTCCGAAGCCCAGATCCGGTCCGTCCGTTCCAGGATCCCCAGGTCCACGCGGGCGCCACCGGAGGAGCAGCTCTCAATCTCCACACCCGGGTGGGCCGCCCGCAAGGCATCGAACAGCCGGTAGGCGGCCAATGTTTGCTCGTGCACTGACGCCCTACCCGCGTGACCGTGCTCCAAAAGGTCCCGGTTCTGGTCCCACTTGAGGTAGCTGATGTTGTTCTCCCTCAGCAGGGCATCGATGCGGTCAAAGATGTACTGCCACGCTTCCGGATTCACCAGGTCAACCACGTGCTGCTGCCGCCACTCCAAGGGGAGCCGCCCGCCGTCCTTGTGGGACTCGGCAGCAGGCCCCACGATCCACTCCGGATGCGCCCGGGCAACGTCCGAATCCAGGTTGACCATTTCCGGCTCCACCCACAGCCCGAACTCCATGCCGCGGGAGGTCACGGCGTCGATCAGGGGAGTGAGGCCCGAAGGCCAGAGAGCCTCGTCCACGTACCAATCGCCCAGCCCGGCGTGGTCGTCGCGGCGCCCGCGGAACCACCCGTCGTCGAGCACGAAACGTTCAACGCCAAGGTCGGCAGCCGACTCCGCCAGCTCGATCAAGGTGTCCAGATTGTGGTCGAAGTACACCGCTTCCCAGGTGTTGAGGACTACTGGGCGTGGCTTGTCCACATGGTGGGGACGTGAGCGGAACCAGCTGTAAAACGCCTCGCTGATGCCGTCGAGCCCACGGTCCGAGTACGCGGCGAACAGTGCCGGAGTGGTGTAAGTGTCACCTGGTTGCAGCACCACTTCAGCCGCGCCCAGGAGCTCCGAACCGCCCACCATGGTGCGGCCATCGGCCACGCTGTCCGCGAATTGCTCATGGTTGCCGCTCCATGCCAGATGCGTGGCCCACACCTTGCCATGGCGGTTTCCAAAACCGGCGGTCCCGGCGGCCAGCAGCACCGACGAATCATGCCCTGTGCGGCCATGGCGGCCGGTGCGCACCCACGTACCTTGCTGGATTGCCCGTCGCTGCGGGTGCCGCTCACGGCACCAGCGCCCGGTCAGGTCCAAAAGCTCGACGGCGTCCGGCGCCACCGGCAGCATGGTGGCCAGCTCATCCACCTGGAAAGGCGAAGAGCCTTCGTTGGTCACTGTGTGCCGCAGTTCCAGAAGCCCGCCCGGATGCAAGGTGAGGTTGCTTGCCACCGTGATGCCGGCGTCGGGATCCGACTGAAGCACGACGGCGGTACTTGCGTCCGCCGTCGCACTCACCACACTCAGGCGCACCGAGAAGTCGAAGCCGGGTACGCCGTCGATAACGCGGTGACCGCGGAGTCCCGGCCGGCCCTGCCACGACGACGACGCCTGGGGAAGGAGCCCGGCAGGAACGTTGGCGTCGATGGCAGAGGGTGGGATGGGCTCGTTGAGGATGGCGAGGTCGGGCAGGGAATCGCCCAGGTCTGCTCCCCAGTGGGTTATCTCAGCCTCTCCTCGGTGGGTGCTGATCACCAGGCTGGTACCTGCGGAACGGAGATGGAGCGGTTGCATGTATGAGTCGCTTTCAGGATCTGGAGTTGGGTGTTGTGAGGCCTGCTCTGCGTGCTTTGCGGGGGTAATGGGGCGCAGAGCAGGCCTCACAACGGGAGGGTTCTACTTGAAGAGTGCGTTGACTTGCTCGTTGGCGGCTGTCAGCGAACTGGCAGGGGACTTACCCGAGACAACCGCGTCCATGGCCGGCTTCATGATTCCGGAAACCTTGGCGGCGTTGTCCGTGATCGGGAGCATGAAGGTGGTCTTGTCCTTCACATGCTGGGTGAAGGCGCTGACGTCCACGTTCTTGGCTTTGAAGGCATCTGCGGCCTTCTCGGAGGAGGTGGTGATGGCCGGGAACACGACGGCCTTTGACGCTACGACGTCTTGGCAGGCGGCGGAACCGAGGTACTCCACCCACTTGATGGCTGCGTCCTTCTTCTTGGTGCCGGCCCATACGGAATCGGCCAGGCCGTTGAACATGGAGGCACGTTTGCCTTCGGGACCCTTCGGCGTGGGAGCGATGCCGACATCGATGCCCTTGTAGCCGGTGTACTGGCCGATCATCCAGGAGCCATTGCTGTTGATGGCGGCCTTGCCTGCACCGAAGTTGTCGGCGGCATTGGCACCGACGGTGGTTTCAAGCTTGGGCATGTAGCCCTTCTCGGTGAGCGAGGCCCACCAGTCGATGGTGTCCTGGAGCTTCTTGTCGTCGTAGTTGAAGTGGGTGCCCCAAGGGTTCTTGTCCGTTGTGGTCCAGCCAGTAGTGGCAGAGAGGTAGCTCCACTGCGTCTGGCCGGCGTTCTCTGCGTCGGAGCCCGGCAGACCCAATCCGTAGACGGCAACATTGTTCTTGTCGAAGCCCGCTTCGTCGCCGCGCTTGCCGTTCTTATCGATGGTGAGGCGGGCGATCACCTTCTCGTACGTGCCGCCGTCTTGTGCGTTCCAGGTCAGCGAGCCCATTTGTTCCGGGGTGATGCCGGCGTCGGCGGCCATCTTCTGGTTGTAGAAGAGTGCGATCGTGTCCCAGTCCTTGGGAAGGCCGTAGCGCTTGCCGTCCTGGCCCACCCAGAGGTCTGCGAGGCCTTCGTTGTACTGGGAGAGGTTTACGTTGTCCTTCGCAATGGCGTCATCGAGGGCCACCAACTGTTTGGTCTTGAGGAAGTCCGGATATTTGGACAGGTGGTCCGTGAAGACATCCGGCGCAGTACCGGAGGCCATGCCGTTGGTGAGCTTGGACCAGTAGTCGTCCCAACCGGTTTGGGTGATCTTCACGGTGATGTCCGGGTTGGCTTTGCTGAAGTCAGTGGCGCACTGCTGGTATGCGGGGAGCTGGTTGGCGTCCCACAGCCAGTAGTTGATCTCGCCCTTGGCCGAGTCTCCGCCGGAGCTGCCTCCGGAGTTCCCGCCCGAGCAGGCGGAGAGTGCGAGGACGGCGGCTGCGGCGACGGCGCCGATTGCCTTCTTTTTCATCATGGTTGGTCCTTTCAGGACGGGATGGGTGCGTGCCGGTGCAGGCCGGTTTCCGCGTGAGGGAGGTGGATCGGGCTATTTGGTGCCGTTGAAGCCGATGGAGTTGACGATCCGTTTGCCGAAGATGGCGAACAGGATCAACACGGGCGTGGCGGACACGAGTGTTGCGGCCATGAGCCCGGACCAGTCGGGAGCACCTTGCGGGGACTGGGATTTGAAGACCCCGAGTCCCACGGTGAGCACCCGGGACTCTTCGGAGGTGCCTACCAACAGGGGCCAGAAGTATTCGTTCCACTGGCCCATGAACGTCAGCAGTGCCAGGGTCGCGATCGGGGCTGCGGCGTTGGGCATGATGATCTGGAAGAAGATCCGCCAGTGTTTGGCACCGTCGAGCATTGCGGCCTCTTCAACTTCCCTGGACATGTTCAGGAAGAACTGGCGCATGAAGAAGATGGCGAACGGGGTCATGAACAGGTACGGCAGCACGAGTCCGAGCATGGAATTGAGCAGGCCCAGGTTCTTGATGAGCAGGAAGTTGGGCAGGGCGGTGAAGATCGGCGGGACAAGCATGGTGGCAAGGAACAGGGAGAAGACTGCGTCGCGCCCTTTCCACCGCAGCCGGGAGAAGGCGTAGGCGGCCATTGAGCTGAAGAACACGGCGCAGGCTGTGGTGATGCCTGCGAAAAGCAACGAGTTCCAGAGGTACTGCCAGAAATTGATCGACGCGCCCGAGCCGCCTTCTGCGATGGCTTCGGAGGCACTCTGGAGGCCGAAGACCCGTTTGAATGCCCCCAGGTTGAAGTCGGCCGGCAGAAGGTTGGCGGAGTTCGCGGCGAGGGAGCCGTTGGTGGACAGGGCTGTGCGGAGCACCCAGTAGAAGGGCAGTATGCTCACCGCGATGGCCAAGGCAAGGAGGGTCAGGGCGATGGCGCGGCGCCAGTTGAAGGGACGGCTGAGAGGGCGACGGCCGGCGCTGGTGCGTGAGGTAAATGTGGTCATGGCGTGTCCTTAGTCCAGGTCCGACTGGTTGCCGCGGAGGAACTTCATCTGGATGAAAGCGACGATGGCAAGGATGAGGAAGAGGATGACAGCCAAGGCAGATCCGTAGCCGAAGTCCTGTTCGTTGAAGGCGCGCTGGTAGATGTAGAACTGCAGCACGCGGGTCGCATTGACAGGACCACCGGCCGTGGTGACTGCAACGGTGTCAAAGACCTGGAAGGAACCGATGACGGTCACGACGAGGACCAGTACAAGGACCGGTCGCAGCAGTGGCAGGGTGATCCGCCAGAAAGTGGTCATGGCCTTGGAACCGTCGATGCTGGCGGCCTCATAGACACTGCTCGGGATGGCCTGGAGCCCGGCGAAGATCAGGAGCGCCGTGTAGCCCATGTGCCGCCACGTGTTGATGAGCGCTTGTGTGGGGATGGCCCATTGCTCGCTGCCGAAGAACGCTACCCGGGGCAGCCCGGTCCATTCGATGATCTGGTTGATGATGCCGATCTGGTAATCAAGCATCCAGAACCACAGCAGAGCCGCGATGACGTTCGCCATCAAGTAGGGCATCAGGAGCGCGCCGCGGATGAGTGTGGACCTTGCAACCCGGTGCATCAGGATTGCAAGGCCCAGGGCCAACGCCGTCTGCAGGACGATGTTGATCACCACGTATTCCCCCGTGACGCCCAGGGCGTTCCAGAACAGCGGATCCTTGGCTATGCGTTCGTAGTTCTTTGCGCCGATCCATTCCGGATCGCCCAGGATGCTGTACTCGGTGAAGCTGAGGTAAATACCGCGGATGGTGGGGACAAGGTAGAAGAGGATCAATCCGAGCATCGCCGGGGCGATGAAGAAGAGCGCGACTTTCAAGTCTCCGATGCCGCGGAACCCGTCGGATGGTTTTCCCCGCTTGTGCGACTTCCGCGGCGCCCTGGGGGCAATTCCAGGATCCGGTTGCTTGGTTAGCGTGGTCATCGTCGACCCTTTCTTGGGAGTGATGCGGGTAACAGCTGGAGGCGAATCTACACGAGTAGATTTTGCCTTGGCAAGACCTGCCGCGAAGTTTTGATGAAAAATGTTCGGAAATGTTGTTTCTGTTGACTCGTGTAGATAGCGGGTGCGACACTCGAGCGTACGCAAGACACGACGGACAAACGGCTGCTGTGCGCGGCCGCAGGAAAGGCAAACAATGACGTTTTCGATTGGTGTTGTTGGCGTGGGGCAGTTCGGCAGCCAGTTCGCCCACCTCTTCAAGCTCCACCCCGGTGTCAGCGCGGTCTATGCGGTGGACGAACTCCCTGCGCGAGCCGCGGCAGCGCAGCAGCGCTGGGGTCTGGACGGCACCATGGCCTCGTTCGAGGAGCTGCTGGAGTCCGACGTCGATGCTGTCGCCATCTTTACGCAGCGGTGGACCCACGGCCCCTTGGTGGAGCGGGCCCTGCGGGCCGGAAAGCATGTGTACTCGGCGGTGCCGATGGCAATTTCCGAAGAGGAGATCGAACGGATCATCGAGGCCGTACGAGAAACCAAGTTGGTCTACGCGATGGGGGAGACCAGCTACTACAACCCCGCCACTGTCTTCGCCCGGCAGCAGCACGCCGAGGGGAAGTTCGGCCGGATCTTCTACACCGAGGGCGACTACGTCCACGACATGGACCTCGGCTTCTACGAGGCCTACCAATACAGCGGCGGGGAACGCTGGAAGGAAACCGCGAGCTATCCGCCCATGCTGTACCCCACCCACGCCATCGGCGGCGTGCTGGGTGCTGTGCAGGGCCACGCCGTCAGCGTGAGCTGCATCGGAGTCAAGGACCAGCGGGGCGATGGCGTCTTCGACAAGGACGTCAGTATGTTCGCCAACGACTTCTCCAACGCCACCGCCCTGTTCGAGATGAACGACGGCGGTGCGATGCGCACCAACGAGATGCGCCGCGTGGGGTATCCGTCCCACATCCGCGAATCCCGCTTCCGCTTCTTCGGAACCGACGCCAGCTTTGAACAGCTCGCCACCACCACTGTGTGGCAGGACAAGTCCTCGGTGCAGGATGTGTCCGAGCAGGTGGAAACCAGGCCCACCATGTCCGCCGACGATCCCTCGCTGGCGGACGTGGCGCCCGAGCTCCGGGACGCCTTCATCTCAGGACTGGCTCCAGTGCACGATCAGTCCCGGCTCCCCGAGGAATTCCTCGGAGCGCCCAACGGACACGAAGGCAGCCACCAGTTCCTTGTGGACGACTTTGTGACTGCCGTGAACAACCGCAGCCTTCCCCCGGTCAACGCCTGGGTGGCCGCCCGGTTCACCCTTCCAGGCATCGTGGCCCACGAGTCTGCCCTCCGCGGCGGCGAACGGCTTCCGATCCGCGACTTCGGTGATGCCCCTGTGGAGTAGCTAGCATTTACCCCATGACAACAGCAGCAGTACAAACCCCGCGCGGACCGGTTACACGCAAAGACGTGGCCCGGTACGCCGGGGTGAGTACCGCCGTCGTGAGTTATGTGGTCAATGGTGGGCCAAAGAACGTAGCCCCGGCAACCGAAGCCAAAGTCCGCGAAGCCATCCGCATCCTTGGCTACCGTCCCAACGCCGCAGCACGCGCGCTGAAGCTGGGTTCCAGCGAAACCATCGGCGTCGTGGTGCCGGACAATACCAACCCGTTCTTCACCCAGCTTGCCCACGCGGTTGAGGACGCGGCGGCGGAACTGGGGTTCGGCATGGTGCTGACCAACTCGGACGGAAGCCTGACGCGGGAGCGCAAGAACATCCGTACCCTTGCCGCCCGGCAGGTGGATGGCGTGTTCCTGGCAAGTTGTGTGTTCGACCCCGATGTCACGGAGCTTGAAGCCTCGGAAATCCCGGCCGTCTTGCTGAACAACGCCGGCTCCCCTCAGGGTTTCAGCAGTGTGGGCGTTGACCTGGAAGCGGGTGCGCGCGCCGCCGTGGAGCACTTGATCGGCCATGGCCACACCAACATAGGCCTGGCCATTGGAACCAACACGGGCAACCAGTTGGACGGCCGCGAGGTGGGATGGCTTGCCGCGCTCCGCGACGCCGGATTGGCCGAAGGCCCCATGCTGCATGGCCCGTTCAGCCGTCCCGGGGGTTACGAGGTCGGCAAGCGTTTCCTCGCCATGGCCAACCGGCCCACCGCTGTCTTCGCGAGCAATGACATGCAGGCGATCGGCATCCTCAGGGCGCTCCACGAGGCGGGCGTGCGTGTTCCCGATGAGCTGGCGCTGGTTTCCTTCGACGGCTCCCTGGACTCCGAATACAGCTGGCCGGCGCTCACCACCGTCGCGCAGCCCGTCAAAGCGATGGCCCAGGCAGCCGTTCGGGCCTTGGTCGGCAAGGGGCGCGGCGAAGAGCTGCAACACCAGGTCCTGCCTACGGAGTTGATCATCCGGCAATCCTGCGGCTGCGCCTAGGTCCCCTCCGCCGAAGTGGCATTTAATGACAATGTTTGGGCCCAACATTGTCATCAAATGCCAACTCGGCGGGGCTTGCTAGGAGTCCACGCTCGCGTAGCGCTCCGGACGGGCCAGCACCTGGGCGATCTGAGCTGTCCCGGCGGCAACAGCAAGCCGAACCAGAAGGAACCCGGCCGCGAACACTCCCACGATGGTCAGGAGCACCAGGGGCTGGGTCAGCAGCACCGCACCCGTCAACGGCAGGACCAGGACGGCGGCAGCGGCTGCGGATATGCCAGCCACCAGGAACAACGGCGACATCACGGCCCTGACCCGCGCCGCCACCATCAGTTTGCGCGGCATCCCCACCCGGTCCAGGGCCACCAGCGTCGACGCCCGGTCCAGTACGGCGGCGGCCTGGTTCACGCCTGCCGAACACGCCACCATCAGGAACGAACCCAGCAGCGTAATCATCACTCCGGTATTGATGTCCCGAACGAGCAGTGCAGCTTCGGTGTCGCCGGCGGTGCCCATGGCGTCCGCTATGGCCATGCCCACGCCCACGAAGACGCCCACAAAACTGGTCATCGCGACGCCCCCAACTTGCCGCCACGATTCCTTGGGACTCTCCAATACAGTGCGTGCCGCGAGTAACTGCTCCGGCTTTCTCGCCCGCTTGAGCTGGGACGATGCCCGCAGGCGCAGGATCCAGGGACCCATGAGGTTCAGCGCCAACAACGCCAGGCCAAAGCAGCCACCCATGACGGCGATGATCACGATGAAGGCCCCAAAGCTGCTGAGCATTCCCATCGCCACCACTCCGATCACCACAACAACAGCCGCGATGAGTCCGCGAACCCAGTGCGCGCCGTCGGCCGTTTGCCGGGTCCTGACGCCCAACGGCGTCACCACCACCTTGCGCAGCCCAAGCGCGGCGCTCGCCGCCGCAAGGATGCAGACGGCCAGGATGCAGCCCAGGATGGACGGGATGGACAGCCATGCGTGGCTGCCGATCGCCTGCCCACGGAACTGGATCAAGCCCAGGAACGGGGCCGCGCACGCGTACAGTCCGGCACCGGCCAATGCACCCACCGCCGCGAGGATGCTTGATTCAATGACAGTCATCCAGACGACGGTCGCGCTGTTGGCGCCCAACAGGCGCAGGGATGCCAGCCGGTCATCACGACGGCGGGCGGCCAGCCGGGCGGCTGAGGCACCGAGCGTCAACAGCGGGATGATGAGCAAGACCATTGCGACGACGGCCAGCGCTTGGTACGTCCCTGCGATGTCGTCGGTCCAGGACCAGAAAACCTGGGAGCCGCCCGCGACGGTGAGCAGGAGCGCGGTCACTGTGCCGAAGGCAAGGATGGGCAGCCCGGCATCACGGAGTCCAGTTTCGCGGAAACTGTTCCCGCTGCTGCGCGCAAGATAGGGACCGAGCCGGAGGGCCATGATGAGGCTAGACATTGAAGGCACCTTTGAAACTGGTGGTTGCGGGGGCAGGGCTGGCAGCGGCAGGCGCGATTCCTGCGTTGTCCACTAATCCCGCGCTGTCCGCCACGATCCTGCCGTCCCGCAGTTCCACGACGCGTTGGCAACGTGCGGCTACGTTGGGATCGTGGGTGACAACCAGCAGGGTTCGCCCGTTGGCGGCCACGGAATGAAGCAGGACGTCGAGAACTTCAGTTGACGTTGCTGAGTCCAGGGCCCCGGTCGGCTCATCGGCAAACACGACCCTGGCGCCGGTTACCTGTGCCCGGGCGATGGCCACGCGCTGGACTTGGCCACCGGACAGTTCACCCAGCCTGCGCTGTTCCATACCCGCCAGGCCCAACGCAGCGAGCCACTCCGCGGCGCGGGACTCGGCGGTGGACCTGTCCGTGCCGTTGAGCATGAGCGCCAGGGCCACGTTTTCCACGGCAGTCAGCTCGGGCAGGAGCATGCCCTGCTGGAAGACGAAGCCGAACTCCTCGCGGCGCAGGCGGGACAACGCTGCGTCCCCCAAAGTGTCCAGGCGCAACGGTGCCGAAGGTGTGCTCAAGGTGATGGAGCCGGCGTCGGGCTTTAATATCCCGGCGAGGCAGTGCAGAAGGGTCGTCTTGCCGGAACCCGAAGGGCCGATGATGGCAAGGGATTCACCGGAATTCGCGGTGAAGTCGACGTGGTCCAGCGCAATGCTGCCTGGGTAATGCTTGGTGAGTTGTTGAGCGTGGAGGATGGCGTTCATATAGCCAGCATCCCCAAAGGACCCAGGGGCAGGCGTCCGTCTGCCGGTTGAACTCCGCGGCCCGGCCTCCACCCGCGGTATGAGACCCAACTGGGGGACAGCAAACGCTCCAATGGGCCGTCATTGGAGCGTTATCTGTCCCCTAGATGGGCAGGACGGCTAGTTGGGCGCGGTGGCGATCCTGAGCCTGGCCACGTTCTCCTCAAGCACCCGGCGCGCGTCATCGCCCAGCAACGAATCCGTGATGAGCTCGTCAGCCTCTTCCAGCGCGGCGATCGAGGCAATGCCCACCACGCCCCACTTGCTGTGGTCGGCAAGGACCACGGTGCTTCGTGCCGAGGACATGAAGGCGCGGTCTGTCTCGGCTTCGAGCAGGTTCGGGGTGGTGAAGCCGGCCTGCGCGTCCATGCCATGCACCCCCAGGAAGAGGACATCGAGGTGCAGTTGTTTGAGCGAAGCCGTGGCGATCGGCCCCACCAAGGCATCGGAGGGGGTGCGCTCGCCGCCAATCAGGATGACGGTGGAACCGAACCGCCCCGGACCGGAGGACGCGCCGTGGTGGAACAGGTCCGCGATCCGCACCGAGTTGGTTACCACGGTGATCCGGGGACCGTTGACGAGTTCCTTGGCCAACGCCCACGTGGTGGTCCCTGCGCCCAAGCCAATGGCCATGCCCTCCTGGACCATGGAGGCAGCTTCCACCGCGATCGCATGTTTCTCGGCCGTGAGCTGGGTCGATTTCAGCTCGAATCCGGGTTCATGTGTACTGGCGTCACCGGGCAGCTTCGCTCCGCCGTGGATGCGTTCCACCCTGCCGGTTTCCTCGAGGGCCTCAATGTCGCGACGCACGGTCATGGGGGAGACACCCAGCAAGTGGGCGAGGTCGGAGACCCGTACCACGCGCTCGCGCTGGACGGCTTCGATGATGGCGGAGTGGCGTGCTGCCTGAAGCATCAGGGCCTTTCTGGGAACCTCGTCAAACATGGGGCTGGGTCTGGCACCAGTCTAGGCCGAGGTCCCCGTAAATAAGCGCTAAATGCACGACGACGCCGCCCACCCCGGGAGGCGAGCGGCGTCGTCGTGCGTTTGGACCCGGTGACGCTACTTACGCAGCGATTCCGCGATCTGGGTCATGATGCCGGGGTCTGCCAAGGTGGTGGCGTCGCCGGTATCGCGGCCTTCTGCGATGTCCTTCAGGAGGCGGCGGACGATCTTGCCCGAGCGCGTTTTGGGCAGTTCCGGAACGATCAGCAGCTGCTTCGGCTTGGCGATCGGGCCGATTTCCTTGCCCACGTGGTTGCGCAGTTCCAGCACGGTTTCGTCACCGTTGTTTACGGCGTCGCCGCGGAGGATGACGAACGCGACGACGGCCTGGCCGGTGGTCTCATCGGCGGCACCGACCACTGCTGCTTCGGCGACGGACGGGTGGCTGACCAGGGCGGATTCGATCTCGGTGGTCGAGAGGCGGTGGCCGGAGACGTTCATGACATCGTCCACGCGGCCCAGGAGCCACACGTCGCCGTCCTCATCCTTCTTGGCGCCGTCACCTGCGAAGTACATGGCCTCGAACCGGGACCAGTAGGTGTCCTTGAAACGCTCGGGGTCGCCCCAGATGCCACGGAGCATGGACGGCCACGGCTCGCGGACCACCAGGTAGCCGCCTTCGCCGTTGGCCACCGAAGCGCCGTTCTCGTCCACGACGTCCACGGCGATCCCGGGAAGCGGGACCTGGGCCGAGCCGGGCTTGGTGGCGGTGACGCCGGGCAAGGGTGCGATCATCTGGGCGCCGGTTTCGGTCTGCCACCACGTGTCCACGATCGGCGCGGGGTGTTCCTTCTTCTCACCGTTCTTGCCGGCGTTTCCGCCGATGACGTCCCGGTACCACATCCAGGCCTCGGGGTTGATGGATTCGCCCACGGAGCCAAGAACGCGGATGGAGGAGAGGTCGTACTTGTCCGGGATGTCCCGGCCCCACTTCATGAACGTGCGGATGGCGGTGGGAGCGGTGTAGAGGATGGAGACCTTGTACTTCTCCACGATTTCCCACCAACGGCCCTGGTGCGGTGAGTCCGGGGTGCCTTCGTACATGACCTGGGTGGCGCCGTTGACGAGGGGCGCGTAGGTGACGTACGAGTGGCCGGTGACCCATCCGACGTCGGCGGTGCACCAGTACACGTCCGTTTCCGGGTGGAGGTCGAACACGGACTTGTGTGTGTAGGCGCCCTGGGTGAGGTAACCGCCGGTGGTGTGCAGGATGCCCTTGGGCTTTCCGGTGGTGCCCGAGGTGTAGAGGATGAACAGCGGGTGCTCGGAGTCATGTCCGACGGCGGTGTGCTCGGTTCCAGCGACGCCCACGGTGTCGCCCCACCACAGGTCGCGGCCCTCGACCCAGTTGACGTCCTCCCCGTTGCGCTTGACCACGACCACGTTCTGGACTGTGTGGCCTTCCTTGCTGAGCGCTTCGTCCACGGCCGGCTTCAGCGGGGACGGCTTGCCGCGGCGGTAGGTGCCATCGGCGGTGACCACGAGCTTGGCTTCGGCGTCCTCGACCCGGGAGCGCAAGGCGTCGGCCGAGAAGCCGCCGAACACTACCGAGTGCACAGCGCCGATCCGGGCGCAGGCCAGGAGCGTGATAACGGCCTCGGGAATCATGGGCAGGTACACGGCGACGCGGTCGCCCTTGGCCACGCCCAGGGCTTCAAAGGCATTGGCAGCCTTCTTGACCTCTTCGGTCAGCTCCGCGTAGGTGTAGCTGCGGGTGTCGCCGGGTTCACCCTCGAAGTAGATGGCAACGCGGTCGCCCAGGCCGTTTTCGACGTGGCGGTCCAGGGCGTTGTAGGCGGCGTTGATTTCTCCGCCCACAAACCACTTGGCGAAGGGCGGGTTGGACCAATCCAGAGTTTCGGTGAAGTCCTTGCTCCACGTCAGCAGCTCACGGGCCTGCTTCACCCAGAACGCGGGGCGGTCGGCTTCAGCCTCTTTGTAGGCGTCCGCTGTTGCTACGGCGTTCGCGGCGAACTCGGCCGAAGGCGCAAACTTGCGGTTCTCGTGAAGGAGGTTTTCAAGGGCCTCTACGTGGGGGGCCTGACCGTTCTGAGCCGTTGTAGCTGCAGCGGTGGCCGTGGATCCGGTGGTGTCCTGGGACATGGTGAACCTCATCATTCATCGATCTTTGCTGCGCGGAGCCCGCCGTTAGGCCCGCAGAGTACTGTCCGCCTTCCACACTATCGCCTCGAGACGTCCTACGTGTGCGTGGTCACAAACACGGCAGCGAGCGGCACATTTTTAGCGCCGAATGGCACCTCGGGCGGCTGGGAAACGCTTACATGACGTACGACGCCGGTCCGCGCCCAGCGCTCTCAGCAGCCAAAACCGGGGCTGCTTTCTGTAAGCAACCTTGGAGTTCGCTGTGGGCGATGCCGTATGACCGTTTTCGGCTAGAAGGCTGTCGGGGGGGTGGCATAGGCTGAAGAGGTCTTGGGACGCACCCCCAGGCGTGTCCGGCGATCCTGCGGAATCCCGTGGAAATCACTGGACCGGACTGCCTAAGACGCCGCCGTACAAAGGAGAAATACATGAACCAGCTGAGCCCAGGACCGCACGACTCACAGCCGACGGGACCGGACGCCACGGCTGGAACGGCCACTGGACCAGATGGCAAAGCTGCTGCCAGCCCTGCGCAGTCAACGCCTGCAGCATCAGGAAAAAGCGATGCCACAACCGGTGGCGCCACCAAGTTCGACGCCGTAGCCGGGCCCTTTACAATCCGGGACCTCACCGTCTTTGGCTCCACGCTCCTGATGTTTGTCGCGTCCCTTTTGCCCATGTTCGGCTCCCGCTACAACCTCTGGAACCTCGGCAACCTGTTCTTCCTGCTGCTCGGAATCATCCTGCCGCTGGTCGTGGTGGCGCTCTTCGTCGCCCGCCGCTTGCAGCCGGGAACCATCGTCCGCGTCGGTTCGCTTTCCGTTGACCAGTTCGCCTCCGTCACGGCATCCTTTGCCTTCCCATTGTTCTTCCTGACCATCGCCAATTCGTTCAATGGCAGCGTCCTTCTGGGCTTGGTTGGTTCCGTGGGCCTGCTTGCCGCGACCGTCCTTGCCCCGCACCTGCCCTTCCTCTCCGCCGATTTCAAGGGACGTGCCGAGACTCCGGCCCATGTGGTTGCCCGCGAAGCAGCCGTGCCCAGCCGCAAGCCTGCTGCTCCCAAAGCGCCGAAGGCACCTAAAGCGCCCAAGGCTCCCAACGCGAACACGTCGACCTCCACGCCAGGTGCCACCTTTGGTGCTTCCGGCGGCGGATCCTTCAGCGCCGGCACCTCGGGTGCGGGCGCGGGCTTCCCCGGAGCCTCTGCTGCTTACCCGGCTGCCGGCACTGCAGCCGGTGCAACCGCAGCTGCCCCTTCCCCCGCTGCCCCGGGCGCAACCGCAGCCAGCGCAACCGCCCCCGGCGCAGCTGCTGCCAGTGCCACCAGCGTGGGCGCACCCAGCCCCTTCGCTCCGCCAGCCAGCTACGGAAGCGAGCCGTCGCAAGCAACGGAAGCTCCCGCCGTCGTGCATTCTGCGGACAGCAAGCTCCCCGGCGAGCCAGCCGGTCAGGAACCTGTCGCAGGGAGCTCGGGTGCGGGCGCCTCGGCTGCGGTACCGGCAGCTGAACGGGAGGGCTCTGCCAAGGAGGCGCAGCCCGCTGAAGCTCCTGCAGCAGCACCGTCGGCTGCTGCAGAGCCGGCCACCACGCAGCATGCCCAGCAGCCTGCCGCCCAGCAGCCATGGGCAGCCACCATGGCAACCCCGATCGTCTCCGGCGACACCCGCAGGGTCAGCGACACCATCGGTGCCACGGTGGATCCCGCGAGCCGCCCCGAGGAGTCCGACGCGCCGCAGTATGAGGCGTTCTGGTTCGCGGTAGCCCAGCCGCGCACTGCCTACGACGAACGCACTGGCGCCCCGTCCTTCACCATCGAACCCGGTGGCTGGGTGCTCGCACTCGAAGACCGGGGCCATGAGTTCCTGGTCCAGGACACCGACGGCAAGCTGGGGGTTCTTCGGGAGCTCAGCAACATCGAACGCGGCTAGGACGGGACGACGTGGCCATCGCCGAAGCTGGTTCGCTGCTCGCACTCAAGCGCCGGGCCCGCAAGATCAACAGGGTCCTCGCGGAAAAGTATCCGTACGCGCACGCGGAGCTGGACTTCACGAATCCCTTCGAGCTGGTGGTGGCCACGGTCCTGTCCGCCCAAACCACGGACGTGATGGTCAACCAGGTCACCAAGATCCTGTTTGCCCGCTACCCCGATGCCCGGGCCATGGCCGAGGCCGACCCCGCTGAGCTGGAGGTGATTCTTCAGCCCACCGGCTTTTTCAGGGCCAAGGCCCGGAACGTCCTGGCGCTCAGCACGCGGCTGGTGGATGAATACGACGGCGAGGTCCCCGGCAGGCTCGAGGACCTGGTGACGCTTCCCGGCGTCGGACGCAAAACGGCGAATGTTGTGCTGGGCAACGCCTTCGGAATTCCCGGCATCACGGTGGACACTCACTTTGGACGCTTGGCCCGAAGGTTCGGCTGGACCACTTCGGACGACCCCGTAAAAATCGAGTTCGATGTAGCCGAACTGTTTGAACCGCGGGACTGGACCATGTTGTCGCACCGGGTGGTGTTCCATGGGCGCCGGGTGTGCCATTCCCGGAAGCCGGCCTGTGGCGCATGCCCGGTGGCCAGCCTGTGCCCGAGCTACGGTGAAGGCGAAACGGATCCCGTCAAAGGCGCCAAACTGCTCAAATACGAGCTCGCCCCGGGCAACGAGGAACTGCTGGAAAAGCTGCTGGCCGAGACACACCGCGCCGCCGAGATCCGGATGGAATCGCAAAGGAGGCCCGGGTGACCGCGCTGGAGGAACTGACCGCCTTGGTGACGAGGTTCCAGGCCGGTCAGCAGGAGCACTCCGCCCTCTGGGACATGCTCCCCGTCACGGCCGAGACCAACCGTGCAGCTGCGGTGCTCATGCTCTTTGGCGTTCTTGACGACGTCCCCGCGGAGTCGGGCCGCCCCATCGCTCCGGCCGACCTTGACGTCCTGCTCCTGGAACGCGCCCACACCTTGGACGACCACCCGGGGCAAGTGGCCTTTCCGGGCGGCAGCGTGGACCCCGAGGACGAGTCCGTGGTGGCCGCTGCCTTGCGTGAAGCGGTGGAAGAAACAGGGCTGGATGCCAATGGTGTGCGCGTCCTGGGAGTTATCCCCGAGCTTGGACTCATCCGCAGCAACTTCCGCGTGACCCCGGTGTTGGCGTGGTGGGATGCTCCGTCGCCGGTCCGAGTGGTGGACTACGCCGAATCCGCGCAGGTTTTCCGGGTTCCTGTCCGCGACCTCCTGGACCCTGCCAACCGGGTCACGGCCACGATTTCCCGCTTCGGGCGCACTTATACGAGCCCGGGGTTCACCATCAACGGCGTGGTGGTGTGGGGCTTTACGGGAATGGTCCTCAGCGGCCTTTTCGACGAGCTGGGGTGGACCGTTCCTTGGGATCGGGCCAAACTCCACGACATCGACCTCTGACGACGCCGCCGGTGGGACCGTTCAGGCGGCCTTGCGTGCCGCCGTCGAACGATCCACGATCAGCCCCGTTGCCGCGTTTTCCCGAACGGCCTCGATCCCGGCCACAACGCCGTCCAGGTGTGGGAATGTTGGCGACTCCGCCACCACAGTCCCATCGGCGGCCGTGAGCCGGAACCGGTACCCCTGACCGTTGTCAGAGAGAATTTCAAACCTGCCTGCCATGCTTCCCCCTTATGATGCTTCCTTGCATGCCCCTGTGGACTGATAAGTCCACTTACCTAGTGAAAATATAGGGAAGCGGCGGCGAACCAAAGTCGCCCGTCATCCGCGGGTCATGGCACCTCATCCGGCGAGATGTGACTGGAAAGTCTGCACGCTTGCCGCTAATGTGCGGCTATTTCGCCTTGTCATAAGAGTCGACGACGGCCACACTCACCGGAAACTCCACGGGAATCGGTCCGAACATCAAGTCCTTGGCTGCAGCGGCGGACTCTTCGATGGCCCTGATGCACGCGTCCACGGCGTCATCGGGGGCGTGGACCATGACTTCATCGTGCAGGAAGAAGACGAGCTCCCCGGATGGTGAGCCTTCGGCGCGCATGGTCCGCAACCGGCGTCGTAATTCCGCGAGCCAGCACGCTGCCCACTCAGCTGCCGAGCCCTGGACCACAAAGTTCCTGGTGAAGCGTCCGCGGGAGCGGGCCAGGTTGTCGGCCCTGCGTTGCTCCTCCGCAGTGGTTGATTGCTGGCTCCGGAGCCAACCGGCCGACGGCGGCGGGCTGCTTCGTCCGAGCCGCGTGGTGACAGTCCTGCCGGCTTCGCCTTCCCGCGCAGCCTGTTCCACGTACCCCACAGCGCGGGGATAAGTGCGTGCCAGTTGTGGCATGAGTCTGCCGGATTCGCCGGTGGTGGCACCGTAGATGGCTCCCAGCAGCGCGACTTTCGCTTTAGCCCGGTCGCCGCCGAACCCCTGGGCGGCGATGCCGGCGTAGAGGTCCTTGTCGCGGGCAGCCTCAGCCATCTTGGTGTCCTGGGCCAAGGCCACCAGAACCCGCGGTTCAAGCTGGGAGGCGTCAGCGACGATCAGCTTGTGGCCCGGGTCCGCGTGCACCGCCGCACGGATGTTGCGGGGAATTTGCAGGGCGCCGCCCCCGCGCGAGGCCCAACGGCCCGACACCACGCCACCCACCACATATTCCGGGTGGAAACGCCCGTCCCGCACCCACGCGTCCAGCCACGCCCAGCCGTTGGCGGTGTGGAGGCGGGAGAGTTTCTTGTAGGCGAGCAGGGGCTGGATGGCGGGATGCTTCGACTCCTGGAGCTCCCACTGCCGCGTACTCTTCACCTCGATGCCGTTGCGATGGAGCGCCCGCATGAGGTCCTGCGGCGAATCGGGGTTCAGGCCCGGGGAGTTGAGGATGGTCCGGAGCTCAGTGCAGAGCGCTTCCAAAGCCGGAGGCCTGTTGCCGGGGGCAGGGCGGGGGCCAAGGACATCAGCGAGGATCTGCTGGTGCAATTCTTCCCGCCAAGGGACGCCGGCGTGCTGCATTTCGACGGCGATGATCGCGCACGCCGATTCAGCAGCGAGCAACAACTGGAGCCTCTGCCTGCGGTGCTGGTCGGTGCCGACCTGTGCCAGCGCCTCTTGCTGGGCCGAGAATTCCGCTTTCAGTTCCGCCAGGCCTGCCTTGGGATCCGACGGCGTGGGGTCCTCAAACAGCGCGCCTTGATCCGCGGAGGCCGGTGGCGGCTGGAGGATGCGGGGTGGAGTGTCGTCGTCCTGGGTGAGGTGAACCGCGTTCCGGGCGTAGTCCGTATGGGCAGTGAATTCCGAATGTGCCAGTATGGCTCCGCAGAGCGCCAGGTCATGGCACCGCTCCAGCTCGATGCCGTGGTCCAGCAGTCCCGGATACCAGTCCTGGGCGCGGTGCCACACCCAGCGTGGCCGCTGGGTTTCGAGCTCACGGACGACGCCGGGCAACTCACCACGGGTGACGACGCGGGCGTCCGCAGTAGCTTTTCCTGCAGGAGAGATCCTCTGTATGGCTGCGCCGTCCGGGTGGGCGGCAAGCAGCAAATACATGCCTCCCATTCTGCCCTGTTGGAAGGACTGCTGCTGTGCACTCTTCAGCCCGGGACGAGCCGGAGACGGCGGCCTGTGGCGCGTGACTATTCCTCCACAAGCCGTTCCCGGCTGCAAAGGGGCGGGCTTTTTGCACATACGGTTTTTGGGGGCTTATCCGGGCTTGAGGGTTGGGCGAGGGTGTTGTCATGAGCAAGCGAATTCGTCGGCACAGGCAACCCATCGGCCAGCCAGAAGAAGGGGATCCGGGCGGCTACTGGCTGCCGCGGGAGGCATCAGGGGTGCTCCTGGTTTCGGCGGACCCCTACCTCCAAGAGGAAGCAAAACGGATAGTGGCCGCGGCAGGAGGAACTCTTCGAACCGCTGAGGGCGTCAGCGAGGCCGTCCACGGATGGGACAGCGCAGATGTTGTCTTGGTGGGCAGCGATGTTCGGGAACTGCCGCCACGTCGGCGGGCGCCTTCGGTGTTGCTGGGCAAAGCCAGCGACGGAGACGGACTATGGCGCATGGCCGCCGCACTGGGAGCAGAGCGCGTGGCAGTCCTTCCCGAAGCCGCCTCCTGGCTTGCCGAACACTTGACCATGTCGGGTTCACCCGATCCCGGTGGGACTGTGACGGGGATCGTGGGTGGCTGCGGCGGTGCGGGGGCATCAACGGCCGCCATTTGGCTTGCCCAGGCCGCGGCCTCCCAAGGAGTCAGCACGCTTCTCATCGACGGCGACCCATGGGGAGGCGGACTGGAATTTGCGGTCACGGATGAGCCGGTTCCGGGTCTCCGGTGGCCGGACTTCCAGGAAAGCAGGGGAAGCATGGATCCTGTCCAATTCAGGGATTCCCTGCCGGTCGCTGGTGGTTTCACATACTTGTCCTGGCCTGGCACCCGTGAGCCGGTACAAAGTCCGGATGCCGGTGCCATTGCCGCCATCATGGACGCTGCACGCCGGGCGTTCGAGCTCACCCTCGTGGACCTCGGACGGAGCAGTGAGGGCGTGGGAAGACTTTCATGGGACTGCGACAATCTGTTGCTGCTGACAACCGCTCACTTGAGGTCGGCCGTAGCTTCTGCCCGGATCCTGGACGAGCTCCCGCCAGTAGACACTGGCCTGCTAGTGCGCGGCAGCAACGCTTCGCAGGTACAGCCGACTTTCATCGCGGAATCGCTCGGGATCCCGCTGGTCGGGGTGGTTCCCGAGGTACGCGGCGTGGCAGCCGGTACGGAACTGGGCAGGCTTCTGGAACTGGGCCGCCGTAAGGACATCAGCCGCCTCACTGGGAGCGTACTGGAGCTGCACGGAGCCCACCGATGAGCAGGTTCCGTGAAGGGCCGCGCCGCCAGCAGGCACCAAAGCTCGACACGGTGCTACTTGAAACAGTCCGCGAATCGGTCCTGGCTGGCCGGGGACCGGTCACGCCGTCCACCGTGGCGGCAGCCATCCAGGCCAGTGGCAGGTTGCTGGGGACCGCCGGTGCCCTGGAAGCTGCAGAGTCCATCAACGCCGAACTGAGCGGGCTGGGCCCACTGCAACAACTGGCCCAAGACCCCTCTGTTACCGATATCTTCGTCAACGCGCCGGACTCGGTGTGGTTCGACCGCGGGCGGGGTCTGGAACGCAGTTCGGTACGGTTCGACGCTGAGCACCATGTCAGGTCCCTGGCATCACGGCTGGTAGCCGCAGGAGGACGCCGGTTGGACGATGGTTCGCCCTGCGTCGACGTCCGGCTCAAAGGCGGCTACCGCATCCATGCCGTGCTCGCCCCCATCTCGACTGCAGGGACCCTCCTGTCCATCCGCATACGCCGTGAAGAAGTGTTTACTTTGTCCGAGCTGAGGGCAGGCGGCATGTTCTCCGAAAGGATTGAGGCAGTTCTCCGGGCCATCATTGAGCGGAGGCTGACCTTCCTGATCAGTGGCGCAACGGGCTCAGGAAAAACCACCCTCCTGTCCACCATGCTGGGCCTTAGCGATCAGGACGAGCGATTGGTCCTGATCGAGGACGCCGCCGAACTCAACCCGGTCCACCCACACGTGGTCTGCCTTGAATCACGCCACGGGAATCTGGAAGGCGAAGGCAGCGTGGACCTGGCTGAACTGGTCCGGCAGGCGCTGCGCATGCGGCCCGATCGGCTGATCGTCGGAGAATGTCGCGGCGCTGAGGTCAGGGAATTGCTGACGGCGCTGAACACGGGGCATACCGGAGGCGGGGCCACCATCCACGCCAACACAGCCGAAGCGGTACCAGCACGACTCGTGGCCCTCGGTGCGCTCGCGGGCTTGAACGCCGAGGCCGTTCAGTTGCAGGTCTCCTCTGCCCTGGACGCAGTCATCCATGTGGCCAGGACCCAGGCAGGGCGACGAGTGACGTCCATCGGGATGATGCTCCAGACCCCCAAAGGTCCGGAAGTGGTGGCCGCGCTGACCTTGGGCCCCGCCGGCATTGTGGAAGGACCGGCATGGCTGGAGTTGTCCAGGCGCCTTTTCCCGGAGCTGCAGCCATGATGAGCATCATGGTTCTCGTCCTGGCCTATGCGGCGTGGCTGCAGTTCCGGGGCGACGAGGCGAGCCGTCGTCGCAGGAGACGAAGCCTGGGCAAGCCGGGGGACCCCGGTTCCCGTCCGTCCAGGGCAGCCCCGGCCCAAAGATTGCTGCGACGCCGTTCTCCCGAGCCGCTCAAACTCGTGGTCCTCGTTCAGCAGTTGGCGGCCCTCCTGCGCGGCGGGCGCGGCACGTCGGCACTGTGGGAAGAATTGTGGCTTGTCCATGATCCGCGATCCGCGGGCGAACCTGCCGCGCAGACCGGAGCCGGCCGTGGAACGGGTTCCCTGCCCCTTCGGTCAACCCTTTCCGCTGAGTCCTTTAAGGTGCTGGGCGCAGCACGGGCCGCCTCCACGTTGGGGAATTCTCCCGCTGAGGCGATCCGCCGGACAGCAGCGCAAACTTACCCACCGCGCGGGAGTTCCGAACGGAGGGTGTGGATGGAGCTGGCTTCCTGTATGGACGTTGCCGAAGCGAGCGGTTGTCCGCTCGCGGATCTCCTGACCCGGTTCGCTGCACAGCTCGAAGCTGAGGAAGACGCCGAAGCTGCCCGCCAAACCGCGCTCGCAGGTCCGAAGGCCACTGTTCGGCTGCTGTCATGGCTTCCCTTGTTCGGCTTGGTTCTCGGCATGATCCTGGGTGTGGACCCGCTGGGAATCCTGCTGGGAAACCCTTGGGGCGTTGCCACCTTTGCCGCCGGACTGTTGCTCACAGGTGCCGGACGTATCTGGTCCTCAACATTGGTCGCTGCGGCAGCGGGAGGCAAGTGATGACGGGAGCCGGCGTCCCGGTGATGGTGGGAATCCTGGCCCTCGCGGCGTTCGTCGCTTTCGCTGTCCCCACCAGGGCGAGCCTGTTCCTTGCCGCCCGCCCCGGGTCGTCGGGGACCAGCGGCGCTTCGGGTAGCGCGGGCACTTCCGTGGACGGCCTTCGCGATCCGGCGATGATGCTGGAGCTCGTGGCTTGCATGCTGGACGCCGGCGCCGGAATCGGGAGATCACTCGACCTGATCGCCGGAGCAGCCTCGCCTCCCATCAGCCAGTCACTGCGACCCGTCGTCGGTGCATTGGCCATTGGCACCGACTGGGAAACTGCCTGGCGCACGCCTGCACAGCATACACCTGAGGTCCTGCGGCTGAAGGAAGCACTTGCCTTCGCTGCGCTCACAGGAGCACCGTCGGCCTCGATCCTGTACGCCCAAGCCGCCAGAGAACGGCGCGAAAGCTTCAGGGCCGCTGAAAAGCGTGCGGCTGCCTTGGGCGTGAAGCTCGTGGTGCCGTTGGGTCTTTGCTCTTTGCCGGCCTTCATCTGCCTGGGCATTGTTCCAGTGCTGATCGCCATGCTGCCTTCGGCCTGAACTCTGCTCCACCGCCCGACCTGCACTCTTCCTCCACACTCGGCCTTTTGAACGGGTTATCCACTTGCAGGAATCGCATACTTTCAGCCCCTGCCGGACCACGGAAGAGTCGAATCAGCCAGATACCGCTGGCACCCCTAGAAAGGAATCCACCGTGATATCAACATTCACTCCACCTGCTGCCGGGTCGGTAGCCCGCCACGTCTCGTCCCTCCCCGCCACTGCCGGAGCGGAATCACGCCAGGCCATGGTGGCGGTCCGGGGCCCGGAGCGCGGGAACGAGCCCGTGAGGCGGCGGAGTCGGCCCCGGACAAGACCCCGGAGACTGCTCATGGGTTCGGAGTCGGGCATGGCCACCGCGGAGTACGCAATCACCACCCTGGCCGCAGTTGGTTTGGCCGGTTTGCTGGTGGTTATCCTCCGCAGCGAAGAAGTCCGCGGCTTCCTGCTCAACGTGATCCGTACGGCCCTGTCCTTGCCATGACGGAGGTGCTGCTTGTCCGCAGGAGGGCCGCCCCGAAACGTCGGGAGGGCGGAGCCGTGACTGCCGAGTTCGCTGTCGCGTTGCCGGCTGCGGTTCTGTTGCTGGCTTTCCTGCTGGCAGGCGGCGCTGCCGGCATCACCCAGTTGCGGTTGGAGGAGGCGGCCAGGGCCGGTGCCCGGGCTTCCGCGCGGGGCGAAACCCCAGCTGTTGTGCAGGGGACCGTCACGCGGCTGGCCGGGGAAGGCGCCAGTTCATCGCTGGCAGCCGACGGCGATTGGCTTACGGTCACTGCTTCATCACCGGTCGGGGGAGCCATGGGGTCACTGATCCCGTGGAGATTGACGGCGTCGGCGTCCGCCCGCGCAGAGGCAGGAACTCCGTGATCCGGCGATCGGTCAGTTTCAACAGCGAGCGCGGCTCCGGATCGGTGCTTGCCCTGGCGCTGGGAGCCGTGGTCATGGCCCTCTTGGTCGGCGTGCTGTTTTTGGCGCAGGCTGGGGTGATGGCCTCACGCGCCGCGTCTGCTGCCGATCTTGCCGCCCTCGCAGGCGCAGATGCCGCCCGTGGGCTGACCTCGGGAGAGCCGTGTGCCGTGGTGTCGGAGGTGCTCGCACATCACAATGCAACGCTCAGCTCTTGCGTGGTGACCGGCGGCGAGGTGGTAGAGGTCGTGACGGAACTGGCCTATCCGTTCAGCTGGGGCGTTGCTACGGGACATGCCAAGGCGGGGCCACCGCCGTGAGCGAGCGCCGGGTGCTTAGACAGCATCCTTGAGCAGGACGCCAAGGAGGGTGATGGCGGCTGTCTTGTCCAGAGGATTGTTCTTGTTGCCGCATTTGGGCGACTGGACACAGGACGGGCAGCCGTCTTCACACTCACAGGCTTTGATGGCGTCCCGGGTGGCGGTCAACCAGGTTTTCGCTTTCTCGAAGCCCCGCTCCGCGAAGCCGGCGCCACCGGGATGCCCGTCGTAGACAAAAATCGTCGGAACGCCGGTATCAGCATGCAGGGCTGTGGAGACTCCTCCGATGTCCCACCGGTCGCTTGATGCCACCAACGGCAGGAGCCCGATGGCCGCGTGCTCTGCCGCATGGAGGGCGCCGGGGAACTCGGCCTCCACCAGGCCGGCTCCATGCAGTGATCTGTTGTCCACCACGAACCAGACCGCCTTGGTGAACAGATCACGGGCACCCAGATCCAAGGGTTCTTCGCCAAGGATCTCGTTTGAAATCAACGCCTTACGCTGAAAGGACACAACTTGGGTGGTCACTTTGACGTCGCCAAAGTGAATTGTGATGTCTCCCCACTGAACCGAGCGCGTGGTCTCAAGAACCTCGATCTGCGTCACATCCCGTGCAGTGGTGTAGAAGTCGGGGTTCACCCGCCGCACCATGACGCAATGGTCGGTCTCGTTGAGATCTTCCACCAGGTAGCTGTCGCCCTGATGGACATAAATGGCGCCCGTGTGGGCTTGGTAATGCGTCTGCGGCGAGTCCATCGTTCCCAGGAGGGAACCGGTCTCGGCGTCCACGATGCTCACCGGGCCGCCGCCATCAGCCCGCAGGTTCACCATTCCTGCGGCACTTTCGGGGTGGGTCCAGAACCACCCGGCGGGTCGCTTGCGCAGATACCCCTGTGTCACCAGGCGATCAAGCAATCCCTCTGCAGTGGGACCGAACAGATCGAGCTCGGCCGGGCCAATGGGCAGCTCGGCGGCCGCTGCGCACAGGTGTGGTCCCAGGACGTAAGGGTTGCCGGGATCGAAGACGGTGGCTTCCACGGACACGTCGAAGATGGCCTCCGGGTGGTTCACCAGGTAGGTGTCCAGGGGATCGTCGCTGGCGACAAAGGCGGCAATTGCGTCCTGCCCGGCCCGTCCTGCCCGGCCAATCTGTTGGAACAAGGAAGCGCGGGTGCCCGGCCAACCGGCCACCAGCACAGCATCCAGCCCGGAAATATCGATGCCGAGTTCCAGGGCAGAGGTGCTCGAAACTCCAAGCAACTGACCGGACCTGAGGGCTTGTTCCAAGGCTCGCCGTTCTTCGGGCAGATAGCCGGATCTGTAGGCTGCCACCCGCCCAGGAAGGCTGGGGTCAACCTCGTCCAGAAGCCGCTTGGTGATGGAAGCGATGGACTCCGCCCCGCGCCGGGACTTGATGAAGGCGATGGTGCGGATCCGCGAAGACACGAGGTTGGCCAGGATGTCGGCCGTTTCTGCCACTGCTGTCCGGCGCTGTTTAGCGCCGTTTTCGCCCTTGATGTCGGTCAGCGCGGGTTCCCAGAACGCTACTGTGGTGGACCCGTGCGGGGAGCAATCCTCGGACACTTCACGAACGGGTGCACCAATAAGGCGACCAAAGGAAACAGCGGGATCGGACGCGGTGGCCGAGGCCGCAATGAACACCGGCTCGGGGAAGGAAGTCCCTGCACCGTAGTAGGCACAAATCCGGCGCAAGCGTCGCATGAGGTTTGCCACATGCGATCCGAAGACCCCACGGTAGCTGTGTGCTTCGTCCACGATCACGTATCGCAACCTTCGGAAGAACCTTGCCCACCACGTGTGGTTCGGAAGGATTCCAAAGTGCAGCATGTCCGGGTTTGCCAGGATGAAATTGGCGTGGTCCCGGATCCAGCGCCGGGAGGCGGGATCAGTATCGCCGTCGTAGGTTTCGGCACGGACAGTCGGGAGGTTCAGCGCCCTGATGGCTGCCAGTTGGTCAGCGGCCAACGCTTTGGTGGGCGAGAGATACAGGGTGACGGCGCCGTCGTCGTGGATTTTTCCGGGGTCGGACAAGACACGCAACTCGGAACGATGGATCGCATCCAGTGCCGGCAACTGATAGGCCAGGGACTTTCCCGAAGCTGTCCCGGTGGCAATGACAACGTGCTGGCCGTCATGGGCGATGTCGGCGGCCTGGATCTGGTGCCGGTACGGTTCGTGGATGCCCAGTGTCCCGTAGCTGGCCACGACATCCGGGTGTACCCAAGCCGGCCAGGGCTCGCTGACCGCTTTCCGGGCCGGGATGGTGTGGACATGGCGCAGTTGCTCAGGGTCCGGGGTCCGGCCCAGCAGGGAGATCAACGAATGAGGTGCAGCCACCAAATCATTCTGTCACCCTGCAGGGACGCCCGATGGCGGCACCCAAGGGAACCGCCGTCGACCATGGCCGCACAACGGCGGAAGCTACGCCACGGAGAGGTCGGAACCTTCCGCGCCGCTGACGGACATCATGAGGACGTGGCAGACAACGTCCCAGCCCAAGTGCGAGTACAGCTTTTGGCCGTCGAGGGATGCAAGGAGGAGGCCGTTTTCGACGTCGTGCGAGAAAGCCTGCGCGGCCAAGGCTTTCATGATGAAGCTGCCCAGACCGCGACGCTGGAACCCCGGCTCGGTGACGATCTTGTCAAACACGGCGGTCCCGTCCACCACGTAGACCCTGCCGCTTGCAGCCACCTGCTCGCCGGCGTGCACTACTGCGTGATGGACTCCATTGGATTCGGAGGTGGCAAGTTCGAGGTCGTCGTCGGGGAGCCAGGGGTCCTCGGCGTCCTGGGTTTCCATGTCGACGATCATCATGGTTTGCGAAGCGGAGGTCACGGTCAGCCCATGTTGTTCGGCAAGGTATTTGTACCGTTGGACGTCATTGGTGAGGATGGTCAGGATCCGGCTGGAGGATTCTGCGGTCTTGCCGGCCAGTGCGGCGAACTCGTCGTCGGAGGGATCATAGGCGAAATACTCCCAGTCACCGGTTTTGTCGGCGCGAAAAGCCGCAGGGAAGCGGCCCTCCTGGCGTGACTCGTAGCCCCGGCAGCCGGACCAGCCGGCCACCCAGACTTCCAAAAGGTGCGCAATGTCTTCAACCAAGGCGTCTGGACTCATGTAGAGAGAGTATGCCAGCGCTCCCTGAAGGAACAGAGCGATGTCAACGGAAGAATCTTTGCTTATGGAATTGTGACGTGGGCTATCTCCCGCACCTGCGTTTTACTGCACCAAGTACCCTTTAACAGTGGCTTTGAACCGAATTGTGCTCTTCTATGGCTTTACCCCGATCGCTGATCCCGACGCCGTGCGTCTATGGCAGCGTGCCCTCTGCGAAAAGCTTGGCCTCAAGGGCAGGATCCTTATTTCCAAGGACGGCATCAATGCCACCGTGGGCGGCGAGCTGAACAACATGAAGCAGTACGTCAAGACCACCAGGGAGTACAAGGGGTTCCACGGCATCGACTTCAAATGGTCCGAAGGCGGAGCAGATGATTTCCCGCGGCTCAGCGTCAAGGTCCGCGACGAGATAGTGTCCTTCGGCGCACCGGGCGAGTTGAAGGTTGACGCGAATGGCGTCGTCGGCGGGGGCAAGCACCTCCAGCCCGAAGAACTTCACGCCCTGGTTGACGCCAAGAAGTCCAACGGCGAAGACATCGTGTTCTTCGACGGCCGCAACGCGTTCGAGGCACAGATCGGCAAATTCAAGGACGCCATCGTCCCGGACGTGGACAGCACCCATGACTTCATCAAGGAACTCGACTCCGGCAAATACGACGACCTCAAGGACAAACCTGTGGTCACGTACTGCACGGGGGGAATCCGTTGTGAGGTGCTCTCCAGCCTGATGGTCAACCGGGGCTTCAAAGAGGTCTACCAGCTTGATGGCGGCATTGTCCGCTATGGAGAAACCTTCAAGGACCAAGGCCTGTGGGAAGGCTCCCTGTATGTGTTCGACAAGCGCATGCACGTCGAATTCAGCGACGAAGCCAAGACCATCGGCGAGTGCGTGAGGTGCGCTGCGCCCACCAGCAAATTCGAGAACTGTTCCAATCCCAGCTGCCGCACGCTGACCCTTTACTGCGCCGAATGCGCGTCAAGCCCGGAGACCCTCCGCTGCCCGGGTGGCTGCGAAGCTGCCTGAGACATGGTTCAAAGCCTGCTGACGCGGTAGGCAAAGTTGGCATCCGACCCCGCCCCCACGGTGATGGAAAGCACTGCGTCCTTGTCCAGCTGGACTACGCTGACCGGCGCGTTGGCGCATCCGAGGGTAAGGTCGATAAGTTCTGCCTCTCCCAGTTTCACCGCGAACTTCACCCGGCGTGTGCCCCGGCACGCCAAGGTCACCGCGTAGGTGCCACCCGGCAGCACCACTGTTTGCTCGGTCTTTGACTCTCCGGCGGCCAGATAGCCGTTGCTTGAATAAAACGACTGCCCCTGCGATTCGGGCAAGGACGCGGCCGCCCACTCATCCAAAGCCTGCCCGGTGACGGTTTCCAACAAGGCAGGATCCGGTGGCAGGACTACGTTCGCCGCGGTCGAGGTAGCGCTGGGCTCACCGCGACCGCCGTCCTCATACGTATATTCGCAAGCAGCCACGCTTCCGCAGAGCATCAAGAGTACGACGGCGGTCCTCGCCAGCCGCTGTACCGTTACGGAGGGAGCTGCCTTGCTGCCCATGAACTGACTTTACGCCGCTGCGGGCCCGGGCTGAAGGCAGCGGTGGTGACGTTCTAGCTTGCTGCCGGTACCACGTGGTAAGCGAAGATCAAGGGCGCGTCCACACTGCTGGTCGAGATGCTCAACGGGCCCGTCGTCGGTACCTTGATTTTGACGACGTCCAAGCTTCCGTTGCAGGCTGCAGCGGCGTCGGTGATGTTCTTCCCGTCCGAAGAAACCGCAAAATAGGCTTTGCCGCCGCCATCGCAGGCCATGGTCAGCGTGTAGTTTCCGGCCGGGACGTTGGCGGACTCCTTGACCAGCGGATCCCTGTTGAGAATTTTGCCCGAATCCTCCAGCACGGTGTTGCTGGCTGCGGGGAGTACTTTGCCTTTCCATGCGGGAACGTCCGCGTCCTGGATGTTGACCGGAGCCTGGCAAGCTGAGACCCCAAGAAGAGCCGCCGCGGAAAGGGCTACAAGGCCGGCAGCGCGCCCTGTGGAGGAGAAGTTGAGCATGAATCCAACGCTACCGGGTCCGGGAGGGCCTGATTGTCCACATAGCGCGGCCAAGGAACCCGCTGGCCGGGTGTGCCACCCCTACACTGGCAAGGTGACTGACACAGCTTCCTTGTTTACCGCCGGCTCCGTTGACGATGCTCCCCGCAGTGACCGGCCGGAGCTCCTCCTGGCCCTCGCCGCAGATCTTCGTGCGATCTCCTACACCGTGGATAGAGTGGCGGAATTCCTGGGAGAGTCGGCCTCGCAGGCGTTGTCCCGGGACCAGCTGGTACCTGCGCTGTTGGCCAGTGAACGGCTGGCGGTCTCCGAAGACCCCGCCGTCCGCTCCCTGTCGACCATCGTCCGGTTGTGGCTGCTGGCGGTTCCGCAGACCGTGGCCGACGTCGATGCCGCACTTCCCGGAACCGGTTCCCGTGGCCTTGATGCTCTGGGGCTTGTAGTCCTCGATTCCGGGATGGTCCGCGCCAAAGTGGACCTTCGCCCTTATGGCTGGGACGCCAATGCCGACGGCAGTGGTGGCGCGGAACTCTGGGTGGCCAGTGATCTCGCTGCCCATCAGCAACCGGGGGTCCTGCGGCACGATCACGTCCTGGGGATCGGACGTGCGTCCACAACGCTCGTCCAGACCACCATCCGGCAGCACACCGGACGGGCGCTGGACCTGGGGACCGGCTGCGGAATCCAGACCTTCCACCTCCTGCACCACTGCGAGCATGTCACCGCGACTGACATCTCCGAGCGGGCGCTGGCCTTCACCCGCTTCAACCTGTTGCTCAACGCAGCGGAGCTGGATCTGGACCCGAACAACCTTGAGAGCCGCGTAAGCCTGAAGCTGGGTTCCTTGCTGGAGCCAGTGACCGGGGAATCTTTCGGCCTGGTGGTGTCCAACCCGCCGTTCGTGATCACGCCCCGGACCGGCGGGGAATCCTCCGCTGACCAGTTCACGTACCGGGACGGCGGACTGCCCGGCGATGAGATCGTGGCATCCCTGGTGCAGACCCTCGCCTCCGTGCTGGAGCCCGGCGGCACTGCGCAGATGCTGGGTAACTGGGAGGTTGCTGCGGGGACTGACTGGAAGGATCGTCCCCAGGCCTGGCTCAAGGATTCCGGCCTGGATGCATGGTTCATCCAGCGCGAGCAGGTGGGTCCTGAACAATATGCGGAAACCTGGTTGCAGGATGCCTCGCAGAACCGAGACGGCGAACACTACAAAGCCGCCTACGCCGCGTACCTCAACGACTTTGCGTCCAGGGATGTGGAGGGAATCGGCTTTGGCATGATCTGGCTGCGCCGCCCCGCGCCGGGGCACCGTGCAGTCATGAGCCGGTTCGAGGAGATCACTTACCCCATCGAACAGCCGGTCGGTCCACATCTGGGCGCTGCGGTCGAGCGGGCCGATTGGGTGGCCGCCACCCCCATTGACGAGGCACATCTGGTCGTGGCCGAGGACGTTACCGAGGAACGGCACCAGCGCCCGGGAGCCGAACACCCGGGAGTCATACTCCTACGACAGGGCGCCGGCCTGCGGAGAACCAATCTGCTGAGCACAGAACTGGCGGGCTTCGTCTCGGCTTGCGACGGACAACTGTCGGTCCGACAGATTGTTTCCGCGTTGGTGGCTCTCCTGGGCGGTGACGAATCCTTCGACGAGGACGCTTTCCGTGAAGGTCTCCTCAACGAAGTCACCAACCTTGTCCTGGACGGTTTCCTGCTTCCCGACTCCGACGGGCCAAGCGCATGAATGGCCCGGACATGCGTCGTGCGTCCAAGACCGGCCCTCCTGTTAGTGACGCTGACTACACTGATGAAGTGATTGCGAACAACGAGACATCCTCAACCTCAGGCGACCTTCCTCGGCGGAAGCGGGCAGAGAAGACGGTTGAGATCACCGACCCCAAGGCCATCCGCGCCCTCGCGCACGCTGCCCGTATTGAGGTCATCTCTGAGCTCTACGCCACTCAGGTCAGCCACACGGCCACCGAACTCGCCGCAAGGACGGGCCTCACCCCAAGCGCCATGAGCTACCACCTCCGGGCACTCCAGAAATGGGGCATCGTGGCTCCGGCGGAGAACTCCGGAGACGCACGCGAAAGGCGATGGAAAGCGGCCGGTACGGACTTCACCATCTCGGGCGGCAGCGTTGCCAGCCCGGAGATCGCAGTGGTGGACCTCGAACTCGATGCCTTCCGGCGCCGTGCTTCGGCGTTTGCCAAAGCCAGGGGTGAGCGCCGGCAGAGGGGAGAAACGGCGGAGGAACCGGCAGCCGTGGTGCTCTCCAGCAATCTGTTGTACTTGACCAATCCGCAAAGGAAAGAGCTTGCGGACCGAATCCGGGAGGTCGTTCGCGAGTACGAACTTGAGGATCCCACCCGGATTCCCGAGGGCGCCGTCCGGATGGCGACGTTGTGGTCGATGATCCCGGACGACCGCGTGGCGCCGGGGCAGTAGCGCCATCCCAGGTCCCCGAAGGACCGCCTGGTTTTCCGGCCCAAAGCGCAGGATTCTGCAAACTATGGTGAACTAGGCCAATATGGGCAGCAGCCCAATTACACATTTTTTCTGTAGGAGCACCGTGCCCAGCAAGGCAAAAACCGGCAAGAAACTCGTGATCGTGGAGTCTCCGGCCAAGAGCAAGACCATCGCCAAGTACCTTGGCGAGGGCTTCATCGTCGAGGCTTCCATCGGCCACATCCGTGACCTTCCGCAGCCCTCCGACCTCCCTGCAGAACTGAAGAAGACCTCGCTGGGCAAGTTCGCCGTCGATATCGAAAACGACTTCAAGCCGTACTACGTCGTTTCCCCGGACAAGAAGAAAAAGGTTGCCGAACTCAAGGCCCAGCTGAAAGACGCTGACGCTCTCTACCTCGCAACCGATGGGGACCGCGAAGGCGAAGCCATCGCGTGGCACCTCCTGGAGGTCCTGAAGCCCAAGGTTCCCGTTTACCGCATGACCTTTGGTGAAATTACCAAGGAAGCAATCCACAGGGCCATGGACAACCTGCGCGATGTCGACGGTGCGCTCGTTGATGCCCAGGAGACGCGTCGTATTCTTGACCGGCTCTATGGTTATGAGATTTCCCCGGTCCTGTGGCGCAAGGTTGCCCGGGGCCTCTCGGCTGGTCGAGTGCAGTCAGTGGTGACCCGCATGGTGGTCGACCGTGAACGCGAACGCATGGCGTTCCGCGCGGCTTCCTACTGGGACCTGACCGGTCAGTTCGGTGCGGGATCGGGCTCGTTCAAGGCAAAGCTTGCCGCGGTTGACGGCGCAAAGGTTGCCAGCGGCCGCGACTTCAACGACAACGGCCAATTGACGTCCTCCAACGTGGTCCACCTGAACGAGGAACGCGCCACGTCCTTGGCCGCTGGGCTGGAAAACGCAGATTTCCGTGTCCGCTCCGTCGATACCAAGCCGTACACCCGCAGGCCGGCAGCTCCGTTCACCACTTCGACCTTGCAGCAGGAAGCAGGCCGCAAGCTGCGGTTCTCCTCCAAGAGCACCATGCAGATTGCGCAGCGTCTGTATGAAAACGGCTACATCACCTATATGCGTACGGACTCCTCGGCGTTGAGTGATGAAGCACTGACCGCGTCCCGCCGCCAGGCTGCCGAGCTCTATGGGCCCGAGTATGTGCAGCAAAGCCCGCGTGTCTATGCGAACAAGGCCGCCAACGCCCAGGAAGCACACGAGGCCATCCGTCCCGCCGGTGACTCCTTCCGTACGCCTGCCCAGGTTGCCAAACAGCTCAGCGGTGACGAGTTCCGCCTGTACGAGCTCATCTGGAAGCGCACGGTAGCCTCGCAGATGGCCGACGCCAAGGGTTCCACGGCTACGATCCGCCTGGGTGCAGTTGCCTCCGATGGGCGGGACGCAGAGTTCTCTGCCTCCGGTACTGTCATTACCTTCCCTGGCTTCCTGGCCGCCTACGAAGAGGGCAAGGACGAAAGCCGCGGCGACGACGATTCTGATGAAGCCCGCCGCCTGCCGAACGTTGCCAAGGATGATTCCCTGACGGCGTCGGACATCGTGGCTGTTGGTCACGAGACGTCCCCGCCCCCGCGATACACCGAAGCTTCCCTCACCGCGGAGCTGGAAAAGCGCGGCATTGGCCGTCCGTCAACGTACGCGTCCACGATTTCCACCATCCAGGACCGCGGTTACGTCCGTAAGCAGGGCTCGGCCTTGGTTCCCAGCTGGATCGCGTTCTCGGTCATCCGCTTGCTGGAACAGCACTTCACGGACTACGTGGATTACGAATTCACGGCGGACATGGAAGGCGACCTGGACAAGATCGCCAACGGCCAGGCTGCCGGGACCGAGTGGCTCAAGCACTTCTACTACGGTGAGGACGCCGATCCCGGTCTGCTCAGCATCGTCAACAACCTCGGCGAGATCGACGCGCGCGAGATCAACTCGGTTCCCATCGCTGAGGGCATCACCCTCCGAGTGGGCAAGTTCGGGCCGTACCTGGAAAGCTCCATCCCCACCGTCGATGAGAAGACAGGCGAAGTGGTTGAGTCCGCCCGCGCCAACGTCCCGGAAGAGCTTGCCCCCGACGAGCTCACGGCGGAAAAAGCCAAAGAGCTGATGGAGACGGCCGCCCCCGAAGAACGTGTCCTGGGAACGGACCCCCACACCGGTCACACGGTGGTGGCCAAGAACGGCCGTTACGGTGCCTACGTCACCGAGATCATCCCGGAGATGACCGAAGAGGAACTGGCCAACCAGCCGGTGGAGTACTACAAGAACGGCAAGCCCAAGCCCCCCAAGAAGCCGGTCAAGGCCAAGCCCCGCACGGGTTCCTTGTTCAAGTCCATGACAGTGGACAGCGTGACCCTCGATGAGGCCCTGCAGCTCATGAGCCTTCCGCGGGTCCTGGGCGAGGACGCTGAGGGCAACCCCATCACTGTCCAGAACGGCCGCTTTGGCCCGTACTTGAAGAAGGGTACGGACTCCCGGTCCATCGGATCCGAAGAGGAAATTTTCACGATCACGCTGGACCAGGCCCTGGAGATCTACTCGCAGCCGAAGCAGCGCGGCGCACGGGCGGCCGTGCCGCCGTTGGCTGAGTTCGGACCGGACCCCGTTTCGGAAAAGAACATCGTGGTGAAAGAAGGACGCTTCGGGCCCTACATCACCGACGGCGTCACGAATATTACTGTCCCGCGCTCAACGTCCCTTGAGGAACTGACCCGGGAACGCGCCGTCGAGCTTTTGGCCGAAAAGCGGGCCAAGGGACCGGTCAAACGAACCACTACACGCAAGGCACCTGCAAAGAAGGCAGCAGCCAAGAAGTAGTCAAGGGCCGGCCGGGGAGCATTCGCGAATTGCGCCCCGGCCGGCATCGTGGTCGAGTAGAACCATGACTGAACAGACGGTTTCACCGGACAACCAACCTTTGAACGACCTCGAGGCGAAGCTCGCCCTGGCCGACCAGCCGGATGCGAACCCCGTGGACGTCATCCTCGCGTTCCTGAACAACGAGGTCTACCTTGTCAGCTCGGAAGCTGTCGACGGTCCCGACTCCTCGGTTGAGCCGCTGGTGCTCTCGAACGCTGACGGACAACCCGTTTTGGCTGTCTTCAGCCACCCCAGCCGCGTTGACGAGCGCTTCCTCGAAGCCGCTCCGCACGTCCTGGGCACCATGGGTTCAGCGATCCTGGGCAATATCGGCGACGAGCTCGGCATGGTCATCAACCCGGGCAGCGAATTCGGCTTCGAAATCGATCCCGAGGGCATCGCCAATATCCGGCGTGACTTCAAGCGCGCCGACGAGGTGGATCAGGCGCAGGTGGATCAGGCGGAATAGGAACCCGGCTTTCTTCCCGTTGGCGAAACGTCACTGCCAAGTTGCTTACCGGGCTTCGAATCGGTGAATAATGGCAGAATGCGTCTTGGCGTTCTCGACATCGGGTCCAATACCGTCCACCTGCTTCTGGTGGATGCCCACCCTGGCGCGCGCCCGGTAGCTTTCGCTTCCCATAAGCGCCCGCTTTCCCTGGTGCAGTACCTCGACGGTGACGGCAATATCAGCGACGCCGGCCAGCATGAGCTCATCGAATTTGTCTTGGAGGCCTGGGAGTTCGCTGCCAGCCACAAGGCAGAGGATCTCCTGGCTTTTTGTACCTCCGCCATCCGCGAGGCAACCAACGGCCCGGAGGTCCTGGCAAGGGTCAAGCATGAAACGACAGTGACCCTCCAGGAACTCACCGGCAGCGAAGAAGCATCCATGACCTTCTTCGCCGTCCGGCGTTGGTACGGCTGGGGTGCCGGTCCGATCCTGGACCTTGACATCGGTGGCGGCTCCTTCGAAATGGCGTACGGAACGGACGAGCTCCCCGAGTTCGCAACGTCGGTCCCGCTGGGGGCCAGCCGGTTGACGCGGGACTGGCTCCACGATGACCCTCCCAGCGCCAAGAGCGTCAAGGAACTGCGCCGCTACATCCGGTCGACGTTGAAACCGGTGGTCCGCGACTTCCACGACCTTGGCCGCGCCAACCTGGTGGCCGGAACCTCCAAGACGTTCCGCTCACTGGCCCGTATCGCCGGCGCCGCACCGAGTGCTGCCGGTCCCTACGTGAAGCGCGAGCTTCATGCCGCAGACCTGGGCTTGTGGGCGCAGCGCATTTCCGCCATGACAGTCGCGGACAGGCTGTACTTGCCAGGTGTTTCGGAGGCGCGGGCGCGGCAGTTGCTGGCGGGTGCGCTGGTGGCTGAAGCTGCCCTTGAACTGTTCGAATTCCCGACCATGGAGATCTGCCCATGGGCTCTCCGGGAAGGCCTGATCCTGCGGCGACTGGATCAGTTGGTTTTCGAAGAGGCCTTGGATCCCGCTCCCCATGTGGGAAAGAGGAAGAAGAAGGACAAGTCCAAGAAGAAAGCTGCCAAGGAGAGCAGCCCAACCCCAGATAGTGATGAATCCCAGCCGGATGTGAAAGAGTTTCCGGTCCCGGTAAATACCCCTGCCCCTTCCCCCATACCAGCCCCCGCGGCAGGCGGGCTGGCCTCCTGAGATGAGCAACGACGTCGAACCTGAAGTGAATGACCGCCAGATCCCCGTGGCGCTTTCCAGCGCCTCCGTTTATCCCCTGAGCGTCCATGACGCCTTCGCTGTGGCCCAGGACCTGGGTTACGAGGGCGTTGAGGTGATGGTGACCAACAATGCCGTGAGCCAGGACCCTGCGGCCCTGATCCAGCTCAGCCACCGCTACAACCAGGAGATCGTGTCGATCCACGCCCCGACTTTGCTGTTGACCCAGCAGGTGTGGGGGACTGCATGGAACAAGATCGAGCGGTCCTGCCAGATGGCCACCGAGGTGGGCTGCGACACTGTGGTGGTCCACCCTCCTTTCCGCTGGCAGTCCAACTATGCGGAGAACTTCGTTGAGGGCGTGCGTGAAATCGCCACCATGTACAAAGTCCGCATCGCGGTGGAGAACATGTACCCGTGGCGCGTGCGCGGACGTGAAGCGGTTGCCTACCTGCCGCACTGGGACCCGCTGGGGCAGGATTACGACGACGTCACCTGGGACTTCTCGCACGCCGCCACTGCCGGGGCCAACAGTTTGGAAGCCATCAAAGCCCTGGGCAGCAAACTCCGGCACGTCCACCTGACCGACGGTTCGGGTTCGGGCAAGGACGAGCACCTGGTTCCAGGTACGGGGACCCAGCAGTGCGCGGACGCTTTGCAGCATCTGGCGGCTTCGGGCTTCGACGGCGTGGTGGTGGCCGAGATTTCAACGCGCAAGGCAAAAGTGGCGGGGGAGCGGGAGGAAATGCTGGCCGAAACCCTGCGTTTCGCGCGCCAACACCTCACGGTTCCGCTGGTTCGCAGCACGGACCAATAGTCCGCAGCACGGACCACTAAGCCGAAACCGCGGGCTAAAAGCGCCGGGTTAAAGCCCGGTTAAAAGCGAAAGCACCGGCGGTCGAATCGGGAAATGGGGGAAAACCCGTCCGGCCGCCGGTGCTGCTGGCGGACATCCCCATGCCCGCCTCATCACTCGCACCCTCAATGAGGTAACTACTAAGTTACGGACCGAGCATGAGTGCTGCCTGCAATAACCTTGGGAACAAGCTGTGAATCCGGAACCCATTCGACCCCGTCCGAGCTCAACTGCAATGATGGAGCCATGAGCAACCGAATCGCATTCCTTGGCTGTGGATCCATGAACGAGGCCATCATGGGGGGCCTGCTCAACGCGGGCACTGACCCCTCGGACATCGTCGCGACGGTCCGCAGGGCGGAGCGTGCCGAAGAACTCGCCCAGCGCCACGGCGTGACGGCGATCGCCGGTGAGGAAGAGCCCGACAACAACAAGTTGGCCACCAAGGGCTCCAGCATGGTCATTCTTGGCGTCAAGCCGGTGGGCATCTTGGAACTGGCCCGGGAGATCAGCCCTGCCTTGGCGAAGGACACCATCGTGGTGAGCGTCGCGGCGGCCGTCTCCATCGCGCAGCTGGAAGCGGCACTGCCGGAAGGCCAGCCGGTGATCCGCACCATGCCGAACACACCCGCCCGGCTTGGCCGCGGCGTCGTATCTGTTTCGCCGGGGACTCATTGCATTCCGGAACAGCTTGAGAGTGTCAAGACGGCGCTGGCAGGCGCCGGCAAGGTCGTGGAGATCCCCGAAGAGCAGGTGGACGCGTTGTCTGCCATCAGCGGTTCGGGCCCGGCCTACGCGTTCTACCTCGCCGAGGCCATGGCGGCAGCGGGCGTGAAGCTTGGTTTGGACGAAGAACTGTCCGTTATGCTCGCCCGTGAAACAGTGGCGGGCGCTGGCTTCATGCTGGCCGAACCGGGCGCGGACCCGCATGCCCTTCGCGTCGCCGTCACCAGCCCCAACGGCACTACCGAACGAGCCATCGCTGCGTTCGACGACGGCGGGATCCCCGGGATCATTGCCGACGGTGCCAGGGCCGCAGCGGCCCGCGCAGCCGAAATCACCCGGCAGCTCGGCTAGTTTTTTGTACAGCTAACGCCCTCAAAAGGGTGTCCCAAGGGCGTTGGCTGTACAAAAACTCCATAGGGGTCAGGGGCGTGCGGCGAAGCGCTCCAGCAGGTCCACGTGTCCGGAGACGATCAGCATGTCGTGGCCGGACACTTTGGTTTCCGGCCGGGCATAGGTGAAGTCCTCGCCAGGAGTCTTCACGCCCACAATGGTCACGCCGTACTTGGAACGGACCTTGGATTCTTCCAGCGTGAAGCCAACAGTCTCCTTGGGCGGGTACATCTTGACGATCGCGTAGTCGTCGTCGAACTCGATGAAGTCCAGCATGCGCCCGGAGACGAGGTGGGCTGCCCGGACTCCAGCATCGGCCTCAGGGTAGATCACGTGGTTGGCGCCGATCCTGGTGAGGATCTTGCCGTGGGACGGGGTGATCGCCTTGACCCAGAGGTGCTGGATGCCAAGATCCACCAGGTTCACGGTGATGAGCACGGAGGACTCAATGGACGTGCCTACGCCGACGACGGCGGAACTGAACTCCTGCGCGCCAAGCTGGCGGAGGGCATCGATGTTGGTGGCATCGGCCTCAACGACATGGGTCAGCACCGGAGCCCATTTCTGGACCAGCGTGCGGTCGCGCTCGATGGCCAGGACTTCGCGGCCCTGCTTGACCAATTGCTCGGCCGTTGCGGAGCCGAACCGGCCGAGTCCGATGACCAACACCGGGGCATTGTGTGCGGGGCGGTTGGCGGCCCCTGTGGAACTAGCCAATGATTGGCCTCTCTTCCGGGTAGTGGAACAGCTGGCTGCGCTGGCGCAGTGCCAGCCCGGCTGCAAGGGTTACGGTGCCGACGCGTCCGGCGAACATCAGCGCTGTCAGGACATAAACGCCCGACGGCGGCAACTCGGCGCTGAGGTTGGTGCTCAGTCCCACGGTGGCGAAGGCGGAAATGGATTCAAAGAGCACCCGGTCAAGTGACGCTCCGCTGATGGAGAGCAACAGGAACGCTGCAACAGACACCAACGTGGCGCCGGCGACGATCACTGAGATGGCCACACGCATCGTGCCCTGGGGAATGGTGCGTCCGTACACCTTCACATCGGCGTCACCGCGGGCCTCTGCCATGATGGCCAGGAACATGACGGCGATGGTGGTCACCTTGATGCCGCCGGCCGTGGAGGCAGAGCCGCCGCCGGCAAACATGAGCGCGTCGGTGAGCAGCATGGTGGTGGACTCCATGTGGTTCTGGTCCACCAGGTTGAAGCCGCCTGACCGCGTCATGACGGAGGCGAAGAGCGAGTGGATGATCTTATCGCCAAGGTTCATATTGGCGATGGTCCGCACGTTGTCCCATTCCATCAGGGCCCACAGGACGGTACCGGCTGCCAGCAGGATGAAGGAAACCTGGATGGTGAGCTTGGTGTGGAGGTTCCACTTTTTCCAGTTGAGCCCGTTCTGCTGGAGGACCATCACCACGGGGAAGCCCAGGCTGCCGAGGAAGACACCGAGCATGAGGGGCACCAGGATCCAGAGGTCGGTTTCGTAGGGAACGATGCCATCGGAGTGGGGCGTGAATCCGGCGTTGTTAAAGGCTGAGATGGAGTAGAACACGCCGTGCCATACTGCCTGCCAGAAGTCTTCGCCCAGCACGATGAAGCGCGGAATCAGTGCCAGCGCGAGGGCTCCTTCAATGACCACGGAAGTCGTGATGACGATCCGGAGCAGGGTGCCGACTTCTCCAAGGCGGCCGGCGTTGTTCATGGCTTCCTGGGCGATGAGCTTGCCGCGAACGCCAAGGCGCTTGCTGACCATGAGCGCCAGCAGCGAGGCGAGGGTCAGGGTGCCCAAACCACCCACGAAGATGCCCACCAGAATCACGAGCTGGCCGAAGAACGTCCAGTGGGTTGCCGTGGAGACCACGGTCAGGCCGGTGACGCAGACACTCGATACGGCTGTGAACATGGCCTGGTGCAGCGGCGTCACAGTCCCTTCAGTTGACGCTGCCGGAAGGGAAAGCAATCCAGTGAAGAACAGGATGACCACGGCGAACACAGTCAAGGCCAAACGCGCCGGTGAGGTGTTGGCAATGTTGTCGATGAAGTCGCGCACACGGGTGAAGATCCAGAGACCTTCACGCTCCTGCTGGTTGGGTTGCCAGTTGGTCGGGCTGGTGGACCGCGACTGGCTGTGGGACATGGCGCTCTTCCTTGGTTGAAACAAGCTTTCCTGAGTAGTAAACCACTATTCGCGCGCGTAACCGGGGCGTTGGGCTGTTCCAGCCTCAGGTAGCCTGTTCTGGATGAACTCCACGCTTGGAACAACTGCTTCCAGCATTACGCGCTCCGCACTGCCAACGACGGTGGTGTGGGATCCAGCCATGACTTCTTACAATTTCGGTCCGGGCCATCCCATGGCGCCGCAGAGGCTTGAACTGACAGCCCGCCTTGCCCAATCGCTGGGCCTCTTCGATCACCAGCATGTGGCGGTGGAGGCACCCGGCCTGGCAACCGACGTCGAACTTTTTACCGTCCACAGCCGCGAGTACGTTGAGGCGGTCCGGCGGGTCAGCAACGACCCAAGCCGCCCGGAGGAAGACCGCGGGCTGGGGACCGAGGACGATCCTGCGTTCGCGGGGATGCACGAGGCCAGCGCCAGGCTGGCCGGCGGTTCCCTGCTGGCGGCGGACACCCTCCTGTCCGGCCGGGCGGTGCGTGCGGTCAATTTCAGCGGCGGCATGCACCACGCCGCACGTGACCGGGCGAGCGGATTCTGCGTCTACAACGACGTCGCGATGGCCATCCAGAGACTGCTCGACGGCGGTGTGCAGCGCGTGGTGAGCATCGACGTCGACGCCCATCACGGCGACGGGACGCAGGGCATTTTCTGGAACGATCCCCGCGTCATGACCATCAGCCTCCACGAAACCGGCCTGACCCTGTTCCCTGGGACGGGCTTTGCCAACGAAACCGGTGGTCCTGAGGCGCCGGGGACCGCGGTGAACGTCGCGCTTCCCACTTTCACGGGGGACGCGGCATGGTTGCGCGCGTTCCATGCCGTGGTGCCCCAGCTGGTCGGCGCCTTCAAACCTGAAGTGATCGTCAGCCAGCACGGTTGCGATTCGCACCGGGACGACCCCCTGACGCACCTGAATCTCAGTGTCGACGGGCAGCGCGAGGCCGCCTCCGCCGTCGCCAGTTTGGCCGCCCGCTACTGCGACAACCGTTGGATCGCCACAGGCGGCGGCGGGTACGACGTCACGGGCGTGGTGCCGAGGGCCTGGAGCCACCTGATCGGGATGGTGACCCAGCGGCCGGTGGCGCTGAGCCTTCCCGTGCCGGAAGCGTGGCGGACGTACGTCAAGGAAAGCTACGGTGTGTGGGCTCCTGAAAAGATGGGCGACGACGTCGACGTCTGGTGGCGCTCCTGGGAAGTTGGCTACGATCCCGCGGACGAAGTTGACCGGACGGTCATCGCGACGCGCAAGGAGATTTTCCCGCTGTACGGCCTGGACCCTTGGTTCGACTGAATCCTGCACGAAAGCACAAGGAAACAAGGGATGCCAAGTGGCGTATATGTCGCTAGGGTGTAAGGCATGGTGACTGACGACGTATTTGCCGTCATAGCTGAGGCAACCAGGCGCGACATCCTGGTTTCCCTCCGCTCTGGGGATAAGGCTGTAGGCGAACTGGTGGAAGAACTGGCTGCGAGCCAACCCACCATCTCCAAGCATCTGAAGGTGCTGCGCGAGGCCGACCTCGTCAGCATGCGCGCGCAGGGCCAGAAGCGGTTCTATGCGCTCAATCCCAAGCCGCTCGCCGGCGTCGCGAACTGGCTTGAGACGTTTGACGTCGGACCGGCCGCTCCCGCCGCCGTCGCTCCGGCAGTGCCGTCCCCGGCTGCGGAACCGGTCGCTGAATCGCCAACGCTTCCCGAAGCCATCAACCAGGCCGCGAAGGTCCACGCAAGCGATACCGCCGTCGTACTGGACCCGGCGTCGGACGATACCGTTCCGCAGCAGATCGGCCGCACGGTCGGCCGGGCAGCCACCAAGGCTGCCGATCTGTTGGCGAACCTTCCCAACCTGCCCAATCTGCCCAAGTTCGGGCGCAAGCGTTAACCACCGGAATTGCGTGACGCTTGTCACATTGTGATGTCTTGTCGTCCAGCTGTTCCTTGACTTGCCGGTGATTTTCTACGCTTGTGTTAACTCCTGTGGCCGGGTCACATTGTTCCCGGATGGAGATCCTACGTCCTGGGGTGCAAGCATGGGCGGAACCGATTCGTTCCGCCGCCGCCGGCGCACCGAGGATAGGAAGACGCATGGATTCAAGGCTCGAAACCGTCCGCGACACAGTTCTGGCACGGAACCCGGGGGAGAAGGAATTTCACCAGGCTGTCATCGAGGTCTTTGAAAGCCTTGGCCCGGTCCACGACCGTCACCCCGAGTTCCTCGAAGGTGCCGTCCTGGAGCGACTGTGCGAACCCGAACGCCAAATCATCTTCCGCGTCCCGTGGACCGACGACGCCGGACGCGTGCACGTGAACCGCGGCTTCCGGGTGGAATTCAACTCGGCACTCGGCCCGTACAAGGGTGGATTGCGCTTCCATCCTTCCGTGTATCTGGGAATCGTGAAGTTCCTGGGCTTCGAGCAGATCTTCAAGAACGCGTTGACCGGCATGCCCATCGGCGGCGGCAAGGGTGGATCCGACTTTGACCCGCGTGGCCGCTCCGATGCCGAGATCATGCGGTTTTGCCAGTCCTTTATGACCGAGCTGTACCGCCACATCGGCGAGTACACCGACGTTCCCGCCGGTGACATCGGAGTGGGTGGCCGGGAGATCGGCTACCTTTTCGGCCAGTACAAGCGCATCACCAACCGCTATGAGTCCGGCGTCCTGACCGGCAAGGGCATTTCCTGGGGCGGTTCGCTGGTCCGTCCGGAGGCTACTGGCTATGGCACGGTGATCTTCGCGCAGGAGATGCTCAAGACCCGGGGTGCCTCCTTCGATGGGCAGCGCGTTGTGGTCTCCGGTTCAGGAAACGTAGCCATCCATGCAATTGCCAAGGCCCAGTCACTCGGCGCCACGGTGGTGGCCTGTTCCGACTCCGCCGGTTACGTCGTGGACGAGGCGGGGATCGACGTCGAACTTCTGAGCCAGATCAAGGAAGTGGAGCGTGCGCGTCTGACGGAGTACGCCGCCCGCCGCGCCGGGGCCAGCCATGTTGCCGGAGGTTCCGTGTGGGACGTCAACGGCACCGTTGCGCTGCCGTGCGCCACGCAAAACGAGCTCGACGGCGAGGCTGCCGCCAAGCTGGTCAGCAACGGGCTGATCGCGGTGGCAGAAGGCGCGAACATGCCGTCGACGCGTTCGGCGGTGTCCGTCTTCCAGGAGGCCGGCATCCTGTTCGGACCGGGCAAGGCCGCCAATGCCGGTGGTGTCGCTACGTCCGCGCTTGAAATGCAGCAGAACGCCAGTCGCGATTCCTGGTCCTTCGAGCACACGGAGCAGCGGCTCACCGAGATCATGGTGGGCATCCATGATCGCTGCGCCGAGACAGCGGAAGAATACGGTGCGCCGGGGAACTACGTGGTGGGCGCCAATATTGGCGGCTTCGTCAAGGTAGCCGACGCGATGCTCGCCCAGGGCCTCATCTAACGCCCGTGGCACCCAAGTAGGGGACAGCTCCTGTCGCAATGAGCAATCATAGCGACAGGAACTGTCCCCTACTTGGGTTAGCGCTGGAGCAGCCGCACGTGCTCCGGGTTAAGGTCCGAGACCTTGCTGACGCCCAGGAGCGCCATGGTCCGGGTCATGTCCTTTTCCAGGATCTGGATGGTCCGGTCCACGCCTTCGCGTCCGCCGGCCATCAAGCCATAGAGGTAGGCGCGGCCGATCAGCGCGAAATCTGCGCCCAATGCCAGAGCTGCCACGATGTCCGCGCCGCTCATGATGCCAGTGTCCAGGATGACATCGGCGTTGCTGTTGTCCGCCTGGAGAGCCCCGGTGACCTCCGGCAGCAGGTGGAAGGGGATGGGTGCGCGGTCCAGCTGGCGGCCACCATGGTTGGACAGGATGATGCCGTCGGCGCCGTGGTCAACAACGCGCCGGGCGTCCTCCACGGTCTGGATGCCCTTGACCACCAGCTTGCCCTTCCAGGTTTCGCGCAGCCAGTCCAAGTCCTCATAGGTCAGGGTGGGGTCGAACATGGAGTTGATCAGGTCGGCCACGGTCCCGGTGTAACGCGAGAGGGAAGCGAACGTCAGAGGTTCGTGCGTCAGGAAGTTGAACCACCACGCCGGACGGTAGGAGGCATCCAGGACAGTCTTCACGGTAAGCGCCGGTGGGATGGTCATGCCGTTGCGGACGTCGCGGAGGCGTGCACCGGCGACGGCGGTGTCCACGGTGACCATGAGGGTGTCGTTGCCGGCCTTTGCGGCGCGTTCGATCAATTCCAGCGAGCGGTCACGGTCGGTCCACAGGTACAACTGGAACCAGTTGCGGCCGTTCGGGGCGGCCGTTGCAACGTCCTCGATGGAGGCGGTGCCCATGGTGGACAGCGTGTACGGGATTCCGGCGGCTTCAGCGGCCTGCGAGCCGGCATATTCGCCCTCGGACTGCATCATCCGGGTAAAGCCGGTAGGTGCAATGCCGAACGGAAGCCTGGATTCCTTGCCGAGAATGTCCGTGCGGAGGTCGATCCTGGACACGTCCCGCAGGATGCCCGGCCGGAATTCGATGTCCTGGAAGGCCTGGCGTGCCCGGCGAAGGGTGATCTCTTCTTCTGCGGCGCCGTCTGTGTAGTCGAACGGCGCTTTTGGTGTGCGGCGCTTGGCGATGTCGCGCAACTCCCAGATGGTGCTGGCACGCTTGAGCCGTGCGGCTTTGCTGAATTCGGGCTTCTTGAACTGCATGAGCGGCGCGAGGTCGGAGACTTTGGGAACCCGGCGCTTCAGGGCCGGAGGCTGCACGACGGCGGGTCGCGGCTGGGGCGGCCGGGTCACGTTTTCGTCGCTCCCGGCGTTGGCGGGCGCGGCCGTGATCTTGGGATCGAGGGTGTCGGTCATGCTGTTCTCCCTTGAATGCTGTGTGGTCTAACCACACTGTAATCCATGTGGTCGGACCACATCAACTAGTATTCCGGTATGCGAACGCACGAACTTGTCCTGCAGTGGATCGAGAAGCAGCTCTCCGATGGCGAGCTCGTCCTGGGTGGCCGCCTGCCCGGGGAGCGGACGATGGCCGAGCAACTTCAGGTCTCACGGACCTCCGTGCGCGAGGCAGTGAGGATCCTCGAAGCCATGGGTGTGGTGCGCGCCGGCGTGGGTTCCGGCAAGGATGCCGGGACCATTGTCATCGCTGAGCCGGGATCGGCGTTGGGTTCAACCCTTCGGCTGCATGTGGCAACCCGCCATCTTCCCGTGGCCGACATTGTGGAGACCCGCGTCCTGCTGGAATCCTGGGCTGCGGCGCGCGCCAGAGTGGGCGTACCCGCGCTGGGGGAGGCCGCGGAACTGCTGGACCGGATGGACACGACGCGGGACATTGGGACCTTCCTGGCCCTCGATGCCCGCTTCCATGTTGCCCTGGCGGAGGCGGCAGGCAACGCGGTGGTCAGCGCAATGATGGCCTCGCTGCGTGGCGCGATCGAAAACTACGCGGGCGAACTGACGGAAAACCTACCCGACTGGCACGCGACCTGCGCCAGACTGCGGCTCGAACACCGCGCCATCCTCGCCGCCGTGAACAATAACGACGGCGGCAAAGCCGCTGAGCTGGTGGCAGCCCACATCCAAGGCTTCTACAAGGAGGCAGGACTGGGCTCATCCCACGCGTCCTAGAGCAACGCGGGGTCACTTATGGCCCATGGAAGCCCTCCGCAGGGGCCATAAGTGACCCCGCGTTGCTTTTCTAGGCGGGCTTGAGGGCCGGGGCTGCGGTGCTTTTGCGGATTTCCATGCGCGGTGAGAATTCGTCCTGTGCCTGGCTTGGGGCTGTGTCCGACTGTTGGATCTGTTCCCGCATCCGCCGCCACGCCAGGCTCCCGAGCTCGTTGATGGGCACGGCCGCCGTGGTCAGGGGAGGAGTGGTGTATTTGGCGAAGGGAATGTCGTCGAAACCCGTCACGGAAATGTCCTCCGGGACGCGGATTCCCCGCTCGTGCAGGCCGCTGAGCAGGCCCATGGCCACGAGGTCGTTGAAGGCAAGGATGCCCGTGGCGCCGCTGGCGATGATGGCGTCGGTGCATTCGTGGCCCGAATCAAAGTTGGAGCCGCCCGGGAGCATCTGCAGTTCGATCTCCGGGTGCTCCGCCCGGAACTGGTCCAAGCCAACCAGGCGTTGCCGGTTCGAAGCACTGTGCTCGGGGCCGGAGAGGAAGGCCAGTCGGCGGTGGCCGAGCGATACCAGGTGCTGCGCCAGTTCCTGGATGCCCTGGCCGTAGTCCACGCTAAGGCTCGGCGTGTTAGTGGCTACCGTGGTGCGGTTGATAAGGACCAGTGGATGCAGGGTTGGTGCCAGTTCCTCGAGCTCGGCATCGCCCATGCGGGGAGCGCAGAGCACCACGCCGTCGCAGCGCCGCCTGGCTTCTCCGGCCAGGATTGCTTCCTCGCTGGTGACTTCCGAGGAGTCCGCGATGAGGACGCGGTACCCGTCCTGGGCCGCTGCGATGCTGAGTCCCCGAAGGATGGCCTGGAAGGTTGGGTTGGCAAGGTCCGGGACGACGATGCCGATGGTGTCGGTCTTTCCCAGGGCCAGGCTTCGCCCGACCGGGTTGGGTTGGTACTTGAGCTCAGCCGCGGCGGCGCGCACCCGTTCGGCGATACCGGGATCAACTGCGGCGTTACCGTTCATGACGCGTGAAACCGTTGCGTGTGAGACGCCGGCCTTCTCCGCGACGTCGGCAATACCAACGCGCCTGTTGGTGTTCCTGCGTGCCATGTGGCCCCTTCCCTTTGTTCGTCCCCCGAGTGCTTCGTCGTTGGCGCACTGGTTGACGTGACCACCAGAGTCTTGATAGAAAGCTTATAACCCTCTGAGAAAACGCTTTCTCACATATTCTTCCACACGTATCCGGGCCGTCAAGCGGTTCACTCCTGCCTTTTGAAAGGGGCACAATCATGGTCAACGTCGACTCAGCCGAGACCCGCACCGCGCCAGCGGACGCGACAACCCGGACCGGAGGCACGCAGCGGACCCGTATCGCCCTCATTGGAACCGGCGGCCGCTCGGAAATGTACATCCGGGCCATCTACGGACAGCACGCAGACGTAGCCCAGCTTGTTGCACTGTCCGACGTCAACCAGGGCCGCGTGGACTTCTACAGGCAGCTCATCAAGGAACTTGGCGGAACGGAGCCTGTGGCTTCCTTCGAGCCGGGCGACCTCACCGGTTTCATCCAGTCCAACGGCATCGAGCGCGTCATCGTCACGACACCCGACTACACTCACGCGGACTACATCGTCGAGGCGCTCGAGGCAGGCGCCGACGTCGTGGTTGAAAAGCCGCTGACCATCGACGTCGAGGGTTGCCGCCGCATCACGGAGGCAGTCGCCAAAACCGGACGCAACGTGGTGGTCACCTTCAACTACCGCTACTCGCCGCGCAACAGCGCGCTTAAGGAAGTCATCCAGAACGGCGTGATTGGAAAGGTCACGTCCATCGACTTCAGCTGGGTGCTGGACACCGTGCACGGCGCGGACTATTTCCGCCGCTGGCACCGTGACAAGAAGAACTCCGGCGGGCTGCTCATCCACAAGGCCTCGCACCACTTCGACCTCGTCAATTGGTGGATCAATGATGTCCCGGAGCGCGTGTTCGCCTCCGGCGGCCTTCGCTTCTATGGCGACAAGAACGCCGCGGAACGTGGCCTGGGAGCCCGCCCCGAGCGCGGCACAGTCGATGGCCTGGAACACGACCCCTTCCGCCTGGACATGCGCGAGGACGAGCGCCTGAAGGCCCTGTACTACGACAACGAAAAATTTGACGGTTACCTCCGCGACCAGGACGTCTTCACGGAAGGCATCACCATCGAGGACAACCTCGCCTTGGTGGTGGATTACCAGGGCGGGCCTACCCTGAGCTACTCGCTGAACGCGCACAGCCCCTGGGAGGGCTATCGCGTCACGGTCAACGGCACCGAGGGCCGCGCCGAACTCGAAGTGGTGGAGCGTGCCGCCGTCGAGTCCAGCACCGACAAGAAGACCGTGGTTGACCCGAGCGCCACCCCCATCGAGGAAGACGACGCCGTTCGCCGCAATGGTGAGCGGCTCGTGGTCCAGCGACACTGGGAAGCTGCCTATGAGGTGCCCATCATCAACGGTGAAGGCGGCCACGGCGGCGGAGACAACCTGCTGCTCTCGGACCTCTTCAACGGCCCCGGCATCGACCCGCTGGGCCGTCCGTCCGGCTACATCGACGGTCTTCGCTCGGTGTCTGTCGGTATCGCAGGCAACCAATCCCTGGAGACTGACCTCCCCGTCCGGATCAGCGAACTTGGCCTCGGCGTCGATCTCGGCCGCAACCAGGCCTGACCGCTTTCCCACACAAGGAGACAGACCATGAGCAGGATTTTCGTTACCGGCGGTTCGGGCAGGCTCGGCCGCAGCGTGGTGTCCGGCCTCGCCGAGGCTGGACACCAGGTGATTTCGGTCGATCGCGACGCCGTCCCGTCCGGCCAGTTGCCAGCCGGAGCCGAGCAATACACCGCAGATTTGCTGGCGCCCGGGGAAGCGGAGCGGCTCATCCGCGAAACGGCGCCCGACGCCGTCATCCACCTCGCTGCCATTGCCGTACCTTTCAGCGCGCCTGAGGACGTCATTTTCAGTACCAACACCCGGCTCGCCTATGCGGTGCTCGCCGCGGCGACCGACGCCGGGATACCGAAGATCATTACGGCCAGCAGCCCCACCGCCCTTGGCTATGGTTCGCCGGCCGGGTGGTTGCCGCCGTCGTTTCCCTTGAACGAGCAGACGCCGCCCAAGCCGTGGAACGCCTATGCGCTATCGAAGCTGATTGCCGAACAGACGGTGCAGATGTTCGCAGCGGCCCAGGGCAACACCATCCGCTATGCCGCTTTCCGTCCCTGCTTCGTGATCTCCCCGGAGGAATGGGAAGGAGCGCCCACGCAGCAAGGCCACACGGTACGCGAACGCCTGGACGATCCCGCACTGTCCGCGCCGGCCCTGTTCAACTACGTGGACGCCCGGGATGTCGCCGAATTCCTGGATGTTCTGCTGGCGAAAATGGACACCATTCCCAACGGAGAAGTGTTCTTCGTTGGCGCGAAGGATGCCTTGGCCACAGCTCCCCTGGCTGAACTCTTCCCGCGCTTCCTGCCCGGCAGCGGACCCCTCACCGCGCACCTGACCGGAACCAGCCCGGCGTTTTCCATCGACAAGGCCCGCGAGCTTCTGGGGTGGGAGCCGAAGCGCACCTGGCGGACCGAACTTACCCCGCCGTATGCCGGCCCCGACACTGCAGCACACCGAGCACCACTCAATGACGAGATCCACGCCGGCCTGGTACCGGCGGGAGCAACCAAGGAGACACCATGAATTTCGACGGCGTTTTATTCTTCCCCGTCACGCCCTTCGCTGAGGACGGCAGCGTCGATGTTGCCCTGCTCAAGGAGCACATCACCTCACGACTGCCGTTCGGGCCGGGCGGCGTTTTCCCCGCGTGCGGCACGGGTGAATTCCATGCTCTCTCCCTCGATGAGATCCGCACTGTGGTGGCTGCCGCCGTCGAGGCCGTTGCCGGAACCGTCCCGGTGGTCTCCGGCGCCGGTGGACCGCTGGGGCACGCCCTTGCCGCTGCCAAGGTGGCAGAAGAAGCCGGCGCGGACGCCCTCCTGGTCCTTCCGCCCTACCTGGTCACGGGCCCCACAGACGGTGTGGTGGCGTACGTTGAGGCCGTCGCCGCAGCCAGCAGCCTGCCCGTTATCGTGTACCACCGGGGCACCGCCAAGTTCACCGCCGAAGCCATCACCCGCCTCACCGCGAACCCGAAAGTGGTGGGCTTCAAGGACGGGATCGGCGACGTCGGCCTGGCCCAGGAAATCGTGTCTGCGATCAACGCGAGCGGCCGCACGGACTTTGCCTTGTTCAACGGGTTGTTGACCGCCGAACTGACTCAGGGCGCCTACCGCGGACTGGGCATCCCCCTGTACTCCTCGGCAGCTTTCGCCATGGCGCCGGAGATCGCCAAGGCCTACTACGACGCCTACATGGCCGGTGATGAGGAACGACGCCATGCCCTCCTCGAAGGGTTCTACGCGCCGCTGGTCCGTCTCCGGGACCAGACTCCGGGCTTTGGCGTCTCGCTCATCAAGGCCGGTCTCCGGCTGGCAGGTTTGCCGGTTGGTCCGGTCCGCCCGCCGCTGGTTGATCCCAATGAGGAGCAGCTCCTTGAGCTCAAGGCCATCCTGGCCAAGGGCCACGAATTGGCGGAGAGCTGATGCCAGCCCGCATCACTGGCCTGTCCACCCGGCTGATCACGGTTCCGCTGCTGCGCAGCTGGGGTGCGGAGGCACCGGAGAACCATGTGATTGTCACCTGCCTGACAACGGACGACGGCGGCACGGGCCACGGTTTCTCCTGGACCCCTACGATTGGTCCCCAAGCGGTCAAAGCGCTCCTGGACCACGACATCGCCCCGTTCATCATCGGGCTCGAGGCGAATGCGGAGACGGTGTGGGACCAACTGTGGAAGCGGCTCCATGAAGCCGGTGGGGGAGGCCTGACCACCATCGCAATGGCCGGCGTCGACCTCGCGCTGTGGGACTTGAAGGCACGGCAGGCGGGGACCTCGGTCACCGGGCTTTTGGGGCAACGCCAGGAGTCCGTGGAGGTCTACGGCTCCGGCGTGAACCTGCACTATTCATTGGAGCAGCTCGTGGAGCAAGCCCGGCGCTGGGTCGCCGCAGGGCACCACGCCGTGAAGATCAAGGTGGGGAAGCCCGAACTCACCGAAGACGCCGAGCGGGTGGCCGCTGTCCGGGAAGTCATTGGTCCGGACCGGCGCCTCATGATCGATGCGAACCAGCGCTGGGACCTGGCGCACACCTTCCGTGCCTTGGAGGTTTTGGGGGAGTACAGACTGGAATGGCTGGAAGAACCCATCCGTGCCGACGACCTCTGGGCCTACCGCCGCTTGCGGAAGCACTCGCCGGTGCCCATTGCCTTGGGTGAAAACGTCCACACCGTGTACCGCTTCCGCGACTTTATCGAGGCCGAAGCCGTGGACATCATCCAGCCCAACATCGTCCGGGTTGGTGGCATCACACCGTTCCGCAGGATCGTTGAATTGGCCCGTACCCACAGCATCCGGGTGGCCCCGCATTTGCTCCCTGAACTTTCAGGCCAGCTCGCGCTCACCTTGGCTGAACCGGTCAGCGTCGAAGACGTGGAGGATGCCTCGTTCGGGCAACTCGGAATCCTGGCCGGCCCCAGCCCCGTGCGGATCAGCAACATGACGGGAACCACCAGGCTCAGCTCAGCGGGCCTTCCCGGACTCGGCTTCCAATTTTCCGGGGGACCGCAGCAGGCCTATGACACTTCAGCCCTTGACAGCAAAGGAAACCGCAGTGAGTACAGCAACTCTTGATCTGACCTCCATCACCGCAGCAGCCACGGCAGCGGCGAAGGTGACCGCAGCAGCTTCCGACGCCGAACGCGCGGCCTGGTTGACCGCCGTCGCCGACGCGTTGGACGCGAACGTGACAGAGCTTGTGGCCATTGCCGACTCCGAGACGAGCCTTGGCACGGTACGGCTGACCGGTGAAGTAGCAAGGACCAGCGGCCAGCTCAGGTTGTTCGCGCAGGTCATCACCGAGGGTTCCTACCTTGAAGCGGTGATCGACCACGCCGATCCCTCAACCACCCCGCCCAAGCCCGACTTGCGCCGCATCCTGCGTCCGATCGGTCCGGTGGCCGTGTTCTCGGCGTCGAACTTCCCGTTCGCTTTCTCCGTTGCCGGGGGCGATACCGCATCAGCGCTCGCCGTCGGGTGCCCGGTGATCGTCAAAGCACACTCCGGACACTTGCGGCTCTCGGAGCGGACGGCGGAGATCGTCACCGAAGCCTTGTCCAAGGCCGGAGCTCCGGACGGTATTTTCGCGTTGGTCAGTGGCAGGGAGGCCGGGACCGCGCTGGTCCAGGACCCTGCCATCAAGGCCGTGGGCTTCACCGGGTCCATCCCCGGCGGGAGGGCGCTGTTCGATCTGGCGGCTTCACGGCCTGAACCCATTCCGTTCTACGGCGAGCTGGGCAGCCTGAATCCCGTGGTCATCACAGCCGAGGCGTTGGCCGAACGTGGGCAACAGCTTGCTGCGGGCCTGGCGGGCTCCTTCACCATGGGCGCCGGCCAGTTCTGCACCAAGCCCGGGCTCGTGTTCATCCCGGCCGGGACGGACTTCGCCTCGCAGCTTGCCGAGGCGAGCAAGGACAAGCCGACCGCTGCCATGCTGACGGAGCGCATCGCGGAAGCGTACCCGGACGGGCTGCGGAGCGTGGCAGACCAGCCGGGAGTCGCCGTCGTCAGTGGCTCGGTGGAGCAGGACAGCCTTTCGGACGGCGCCGCGCCGGTGGTCTTCTCCACGACGGCGGCCAACGTCCTGGAACGCCCGGAGGAGCTGCTGGAGGAATGCTTCGGCCCCACGACGTTGCTCATCGAGTACGCCAACCAGGAGGAACTGTCTGCCGCCCTGGCAAAGGTTCCGGGGAGCCTGACGGGCACTGTCCACGCAGAGCCGGATGAGGACGTTTCGTCACTCGTGGAGCAGCTGAGTGGATTGGCGGGGCGGGTACTGTTCGATGGCTGGCCCACCGGTGTGGCCGTGAACTGGGCCCAGCAGCATGGGGGGCCGTACCCCGCCACAACCTCGCTCTTCACCTCGGTGGGCGCCACCGCGGTGCGTCGCTTCCAGCGCCCCGTGGCGTATCAGGATGCGCCGGAAAGTGTGCTGCATCCGGCCCTTCGCGATGCGAACCCCTTGGGCATCCCGCGACGCGTGGACGGCATCCTGACGCTCGGCTAACCCAAGTAGGGGACAGCAAACGTCGCATTGAGCCCTCATTGCGACAGTTGCTGTCCCCTAGTTGGGCCGCCACGGACGAAAGGGGCGGGCTACCGTAATGGTGACCCGCCCCTTTCGTGCGTGGTGGCCCCGGTCAGGGGCGAAGGGTCAAGGGACGACGGCGGCCGTCCACTTCCGTGATCGGCCAGCGTTCGTCTACGGTCAGGACCCGCACGCCGGAGTCCGTGAGCAGAACGGTATCTTCGATCTTCACGCCGGGTCCCGAGGGGTTCCACGTGAACGGTTGGTTGAGGACGATCAGATCCGTGACGTCGGCTGTGACCCGGGGGTCGCGGCCCGCGTATCCGGCCGGACCGCCCTGGTGATGGAGCTTCCACTGGTCTTCACCGAAGCCGTGGCGGGTGTAGGCCTTCTGGATTTCGCTGAAGACCTGGTTGAGCCGGACTCCCGGAAGCGTGGCCCGGAAAATGTCGGCCTCCACTGCCGCGATGCGTGCCTCGGCGTCGAGCTCCGCGGGGGTGCCGGCGTCGAATGCCACCCAGCGGGTCACGTTGGCAACCAAGCCGTTGCGACGGGCACACACAACGGCCATGGCACGGCGACCGATGGCGGAGTGCGTGGCCAGCGGATGACGGAAGCTGCTGCGGGCCTCACCGTTGCAGAGGAGCACGAGCGGTTCGGCGCCCATCGCCACGATGCGGGCAGCGAGTTCCGAAACCAGGTGGAATTCGGTCGTTTGCGGCGTCACCGTCTGGAGGACGTCCGTCATGGCGCGCGCTACGTCAGCTGAAAGCCGGGCATACCGCGAGGCTTCGCCGGGCAAGAGCTGTTGGCGGGCGGCCCGCAGCTCGGTAGCGATGGCGGCTTCCACCAGGGGGTCGCCATCGACCGCCAGCTTCGCCGCCGCAGCGTGCAGTTGCCCGTTCCATTGCACCGTGTCGAGGCTGACCCCCTCGGGGAGCTCTTCAGCGCTGATCCGTCCGGCCTCGTTGTTGAACGTCACCAAGTGGTCGCCTGCCCGGTCCACCAGGAGCGCGGCGATCGGATCTCCGGCCAAGCTGATGTGGACCCGGCTGCCGTCCAGATACCAGGTGAGGGCCGTATTGGAGGTCAGGAGGAGCGAGTCGCGGCCAGCGGCATCCAGGATGTCCAGGACACGACGGCGCTTCACGGCACGGTCGGCGACGTTGCCGGGGGCTGCGCTTGCGGGAGCCGGCGTCGAGTGAGTCGTCGCGGACTGAGTAGGTGTGGTCATGCCGGTTCCCCCAAAGTGGTGATGAGCTGTTCAATGTCATGCGTTGCCAGGAACCCGTCCACGATAAGGACCCTCACTGTCCGATGGACCGACCGGCCCGGTTCGGTGGACACCGGGCTGTCCCATGCCAGGGACAGTCCGACGCCGGGATAGCCCTCGTGCCGCACGAACCACGGGTCCGGTGCCTGTGGCGAGGCAAGGAACACGAGTGTTGCGGGATGGCCCAGCCCGGGATCATCGGTGACGTGCGCGGAGCCGGCGGTACCGGCGTCGAACGTTCCCGACCAGGCCAGCCACGGCGCGACGCTCCCGTGGACCGCGTCCTCGCCACGTGCCTCGGGCGTCCAGATAGTGGCATCGGCAACTGCGGGCAGCCGCCAGAAGAAGCCACCGTAGCCGCCTTGCGGCCGCCCGTTGGAACCCGGACTGCCCAGCATCACCGGACGTCCTGTGGCCGATTCCAGCGTGAAGTCGAGCCTCAACTGCCAGGCTGAACGTCCGACGGCGGCCCACCGCCACTGGCGCTGTTCGCGGAGTATGGGCGAGTGGTCCGGAGCGAGCCAGCTCAGCTGCTCACGCCGGTACCCGTCGCCGTGTTCTGCTGAGTCCGTGACGATCCTCCCGTGGTCTTTGCGCCAGACGTACATCCCGGCCTCGCGGGTGTAGGTCCGGCCGCCCCAGAAGTTGGTCCCGTCCACATCCTGCAGGGCCACGCCGGCCCCCAAATGCCACACATGGTCTTCCGGCACGTGGTCCGTGACCACGGTGCCGCCGAGAGTCCGCACAGGATGGAGGTAGGGCCGTGGCGATGACGTGGGCCGGATGTACGTGCCGTCCTGGACGTTGGCGACCGTGGCACCGTTGATGGTGAGTTCAGGCGTCATCGAGGACGTCCACGGTACACCGAGTTCAGCGAACGTGGCCTGGCCTAATGCCGCCCGGCGGATCAGGGACCCGATGCCCCGCACCACGGCATGGGACTGGTCCCCCTGGCCTTCCCACGCAATGAACTCCTGAGGGATCGGGCGAGGGGCGTGGGCTGTCCGGACGGCTTCCAGCACGGCCATGTAGGCACCGGAACCGCTCAAGGGGCTGAGCAAATCGGCTTCGCTGCGTGCCGCCAGGAGGTTTTCCAGAAGATCGGTCCGTCCGAATGTTTCTTCCCTGGTTCCTTCCGAGGTGGTGATCTCCACGCGGTCTTCGGTGTAATAGAGCGTGAGTTGGCCCAGGGTGCCGTGCACGGTGACGACGGGTGCTGACTGCTCGGGGGCGCTGAGCGTCAGGGCACAGGTGAGCACAGTCCCTTGCGTCGTCCGGACCCGGACGACTGAGGTGTCGTCACTCTCGGTGTCGTTGGCCCGGTAGAGGTCTGTGTCGACGGCCTGAACGTCATCCAGGGTCCGGGCGCCGGCCAGCCGAAGCCCGGTAGCTACGGCGTGCGCCAGAGCGTTGGTGGCCACCCCGTCCACCACATCGGTTCCGTCGAGGCTGCGCTTGCCTGCCCAGCGGGAGCGTTTGAAGTACGCCTTGTCGCGCAGCCACATGCCGGTGGCGCTGATGCCGCGGACTTCACCGATGGCTTTGGCAGCCACCATGGCGTCGATGGCCGGGAGGGCGTCCGAACCCAGGCTTTGGAAGCCAACCTGGACCAGGCAACCGGCGTTGGCTGCTGCTGCCATGACGTCCCGGTATTGGGCCAGGGAGGCGACCGGCGGTTTTTCAAGGTACACGTTGGCCCCTGCCCTGATGGCCGCGAGGGCCAAAGGAGCATGGGTTTGGATTGGTGTGGAGACGATGACGACGTCCGGTGCCGGGCCTGTTGCCAGGAGCTCGTCCAAGGAGGCGAAGACCGCCACGTCGGTTGCGAGTGTGCCTTGGGAAGGAGGTTGCGGATCGGCCACTGCCACCAGTTCCAGGATTCCGGCGGCGGACAATCTCTCCAGGTTTTCCAGGTGGCGTTCGCCGAAGCCGTGGACACCCACCAGTGCTATGCGGGGCAAACGCGCGGGGTCCTTGGGTGGGACGGCAGCCAGGGATTGCGTCATGAAAGTGTCCTAACTGGGTCCGGGACGGAGGTCAAGGGAGTCTGGAGTATGTCTGGAGCGGCTTCATCAGAAAACGCTTTCTCAAAAATTAGCAAAAGGCTGTACATGGGTCAAGAAAACGTTTACTTTGGTACGGAGCCGCTGAAACCGGGACCCGGATCCTGGCACTTCGAAGGGGTAGCGCCAGAGAACCGGCGACGTCCTGCAGGCAAGCACCAACCACACTCGTACTCCGTGGATGGCCACGATGACCAAAGGAGACCACATGGCCGCATATGAACACGCGGGGACGCCGCAAGGCGCTCGCGGGACGGTGAGGGGGAAGCAATGAGCGCTATTGGCGAACTCTCATCCATGACCCGCCGCAAGGGCCCCATGACAAAGGAAGAGAAGAAGGCAAACGGCCGCGACAACAAAGCCGCCTACGTCTTCCTCCTTCCCTGGCTGCTGGGCCTGGGCGTCATCACGGTGGGACCCATGCTCATGTCGTTGTACCTGTCCTTCACGGACTACAACCTTCTGCAGCCGCCGGAATGGGTGGGCTTGGATAACTTCGTCCGCATGTTTGGCGATGCCCGGCTCCACAACTCGCTGCGCGTTACGTTTACCTACGTGCTGGTGGGCGTTCCCCTCCAGCTCGCGGTTGCCCTGCTGATTGCGCTGGTCCTGGACAAGGGTCTGCGCGGGTTGCCGTTCTATCGCTCCATCTTCTACTTGCCCTCGCTTTTGGGCGGTTCCGTGGCCGTAGCCATCCTGTGGAAGCAGATCTTCGGCACCACCGGCCTGGTGAACCAGGTCCTGGCAATGATCGGGATCGAAGGGCCCGGTTGGATCTCGGATCCCAACACAGCTCTTGGCTCCATCATCCTGCTTCACGTGTGGACCTTCGGCAGCCCCATGATCATTTTTCTTGCCGGCCTGCGCCAGATCCCGAACATGTACTACGAGGCAGCCAAGGTTGACGGTGCCACCACGCTCCAGCAGTTCTGGCGCATCACGCTGCCCATGCTGAGTCCCATCATCTTCTTCAACCTGGTGCTGCAGATCATCGGCTCATTCCAGTCGTTCACCCAGGCGTTCATCGTCTCCGGCGGAAACGGTGGCCCGTCCGACTCCACGATGTTCTTCACCCTGTACCTCTACCAAAAGGGCTTCGGCCAGTTTGATATGGGCTACGCCTCAGCGATGGCCTGGTTCCTGCTGGTCATCATCGGTGTCTTCACCGCCATCAACTTCATCGCTTCAAAGTATTGGGTGTTCTACGATGACTAAACTCCAGACTCTCCCCGCGGCCAGCGGCGATTCCGTGGCCGCATCAGGCAAGAACCCTCGCCGTCGTGAATCCCGCGGCAACCTGGCTTTCAGCCGCAGTGCCCGCATCAAGGGCCTGATTAAGCACGCCATCCTGATCATCGTGGGCGGCGTGATGATCTACCCGTTGCTGTGGATGGTGATCTCCTCCCTGCGCCCGAACGACCTCATCTTCCGGGAGCCCGGCCTGTGGCTGAACAACCTCGAAATGAGCAACTACACGGACGGCTGGTCCGCTTTGACCCACCCGTTCGGGCATTACATGATCAACTCGGCGATCGTGGTCCTCGGCTCGATCGTGGGCAACCTGGTCTCGTGTTCCATGGCCGCCTATGCTTTTGCCCGACTCCAGTTCAGCGGCAAGAAGCTGTTCTTCGGCATCATGCTCCTGACCATCATGCTGCCGTTCCACGTTGTGATCGTTCCGCAGTACATCCTGTTCTCGCAGATCGGCTGGGTGAATACCTTCTGGCCGCTGATCGTGCCCAAGTTGCTGGCTACGGACGCATTCTTTGTGTTCCTGATGGTCCAGTTCATCCGCGGTATTCCCAAGGACCTGGATGAGGCGGCCCGCATCGACGGTGCAGGCCACCCCAGGATCTTCCTCAGGGTCATCCTGCCGCTGATGGTCCCGGCGCTCGCCACCACCACTATCTTCACTTTCATCTGGACCTGGAACGACTTCTTCGGCGCCCTGATCTACCTGACGGACCCGGACATGTTCACCGTGCCGGTTGCGCTGCGGGCGTTCGTCGACTCGCAGTCGGCCACCAGTTGGGGCTCGCTCTTCGCGATGTCCATCGTGTCCCTGTTGCCCGTCTTCCTGGTTTTCCTCTTCGGACAGAGGTTCCTCATCAAGGGCATCGCAACCACGGGTATCAAGTAGGCGCCAGGGCTTGGTCGGGTGGCCATCCGGCACCTTGCCGGTGGCCAGCCAGTCCCTCGCCGCGACGTCGCCGTCCCGCCTCCGGGGCCGCCGTCGAACTTCTGCCAAAAGGAACAAGACAGTATCTTGTAATACAAGAATGTGACTTGTACCATAAACTCAAGAAAACGCTTTCTCACACACACCGCATCAGGATCAACGAAGATCGGAGACATCAGTGCCCGCATATCCAGAGGGTGAAGCAGTCGCCCCCGCAGCAGCACCATCCACAGGAGGATCCTTGGTTGCCAAGGCCAAACGCAGCAAGCGCAGGTTCCGTGCCTCTGCTGTGATCGCAGCCACGGCGGCCGCGGTCCTTGCACTCACCGCCTGCGGTGGAGGGTCCGAAGCCAAGAGTGCCGACGGCAAGGTCGAGCTCCGCTTCTCCTGGTGGGGCGGCGATAAGCGGGCCCAGCTGACTCAGGAAGCCATCAAGGCATTCGAGGCAGAAAACCCGAACATCACCATCAAGGCGGAGTTCGGCGATTGGTCCGGATACTGGGACAAGCTGGCAACGCAGGTGGCTGCCAACGACGCCCCGGACATCATTCAGATGGATGAAAAGTACATCACCGAGTACTCGACGCGCGGCGCATTGCTTGACCTCTCCAAGTACAAGATCGACACCTCCAAGCTGGACGAGGCCGCATTGAACGCAGGCAAGGGCGAGAAAGGGCTGACCGGCATTGCGGCAGGCATCAACGCTGCCACCATCCTGGCCAACCCGGCAGTGTTCCAAGCCGCCGGCGTCCCGCTCCCGGATGACAAGACCTGGACCTGGGACGATTTCGAACGCATTGCCGCGGAAGTGACGGCCAAGTCGCCTAAGGGCACGTATGGCGCCGCAGCCTATGGCACGGATGAAGCCTCACTTGGCGTATGGCTGCGACAGAACGGCAAGTCGCTCTACACCCAGGACGGCAAGCTCGGCTTCGAGCCCTCCGACATCAAGGGCTACTGGGAATTCCTGAAGGACATGAGCGACAAGAAGGCCGTCCCGACGGCATCTGAAATCGTTGAAGCTGAAGCTGCACCGCTTGACCAGAGCGGCCTGGCTACCGGCAAGAACGGCATGGCCTTCTGGTGGTCCAACCAGCTTCCTGCCCTGGAGAAGGCCGCCGGTGGCGAACTGCAGATCCTCCGCTTCCCGTCAAAGACCGGCAAGGCCGATGATGCGGAGCTTTGGTACAAGGCCTCGCAGTTCTGGTCGGCTTCATCACGGACCAAGCACCCCGAAGAGACCGCCAAGTTCATCGACTTCCTCACTAACAACGTCAAGGCCGGCGAAATCCTGCTGGCAGACCGCGGCGTTTACCCGAACTCCGAGGTCCGCGAAGCAATCGCACCCAAGCTCGCAAAGGCAGACGTCAAGGTAGTGGACTTCATCAGTGCCATCAAGGATGAGCTCGGTGACGCACCGGCTGCTCCGCCCAAGGGTGCCGGTGCCATCCAGGAAATCATCAAGCGTTACACCTCGGAGGTCATGTTCAACAGGCTTTCCGCGGAGGAAGCAGGCAAGAAGGCTGTGGACGAAATGAAGTCCGCCATCAGCTAGCTTCTTCGGAGCAGAAACCGCGGCCCCGGCCGGTCAGTAGTGATCGACCGGGGGCGCGGTTTCGCTGCGCCCAAACCCGCCGGCAACCGACCCGAAGGCGCTGTGACGGGGCGCACAAGCCATGACGTAGGATGACCTCATGCCTCTCTTTGACCTTCCGCTCGAGCAACTTCGCGACTACACCTCCGTAGCAACGCCGCCAGCCGATCTGGACCAGTTTTGGGACCGGACCATCGCCGAAGCGCGGTCGCTGCCACTGGATGCCGTGTTCGAGCCAGTGGACAACTACCTCAGCGTCATTGACACCTTCGATGTCACGTTCTCAGGCTTCGGCGGCGACCGGATCAAGGGGTGGCTGCACGTTCCGGCGCATCTTGAACCCGGCACACAGCTTCCCGTGGTGGTGGAGTACATCGGCTACTCGGGAGGACGCGGGCTGGTGAATCAGAACACCCGCTGGGCGCAGGCAGGCTATGCCCACTTCATCATGGACACCCGCGGCCAAGGGTACGGCGGAGTCTCCGGGGATACTCCGGATCCGCACCCCTCAGCGGGCGAGGTCAACTACGCGGGCCTCATGACCCGGGGCGCGGACCACCAGGACAACTACTATTACCGCCGGGTCTACGTGGATGCCTTCCGCGCCGTCGAAGCGGCACAGAGCCATCCCGCCGTCGACCCTTCCGCCGTGGTGTTGACCGGCGTGAGTCAGGGCGGGGGCATCACCGTCGCCGCCGCCGGGCTGGCGGCCGGAAGGCTCGACGGCGTTATCGCCGCGCTGCCCGACGTCCCCTTCCTGCAGGACTTCCCCCGTGCGATCGACATCGCCCCGCGCGGTCCCTACCCGGAGATCGCGTCTTTCCTGGGCAGGCACCGGGACCGCTACGAGCCAATGCTGGCTGTGCTGAACTACTTCGACGGCGTGCACCTGGGCAGGGCTGCCGCGGTTCCAGCGCTGTTCTCGGCTGCCCAGATGGACGACATCTGCCCGCCATCTACGGTGTTCGCGAGCTACAACAACTACGGTGCGCTTGGCGGGTCACCGCAGAAGGACATCGAGGTGTACCGCTTCAACAACCACGAGGGCGGGCAGGAGCACCACTGGATCAAGCAGTTGCAGTTCCTGCGCAAACTCCTGTCATCATGACGGACACGATTTGCGGGGTCTGACCAGAGGTGGTTATGGTGTGGCTATGACTAACCGTTGGTATGCGTATTTTTCGTTGGCTCTGGAGGGGCCCGCGTCTAACTGACACGCATCCAACTTTCCTTCAGAGCCAACAGGGCAGAGATCATTCTCTGCCCTTCGCCATATCCGGCGGGTTCTGAAAAGGGGCCCGCTCCGCATCCCGGACAGGACCCAGAAATGACCAGCATCGCCCCCGAAACCGTGACCTCGGACGAATCCGCACAGCCCGCCACCTCCAACCTTCGGGTGGCCCGCTTCGAGCCGCTTCCGGCCCCGCAGGACCTCATCGCAGAGCTGCCCCTGGACGCACGCTCAGCTGCCGTCGTCGACCGTGGCCGTGACCAGGTCCGCGCCATCATGGACGGCGTCGACGACCGCCTGCTCGTGATCGTCGGTCCGTGCTCCATCCATGACCCCAAAGCCGGGCTTGAATACGCCCGCCGCTTGGTCAGCCAGGCCGAGAAGCACAAGGAAGACCTCCTGATCGTCATGCGGACCTACTTCGAGAAGCCGCGGACCACGGTTGGCTGGAAGGGCCTCATCAACGATCCCCACCTGGACGGCAGCCACGACATCGCCGCAGGATTGCGCGCAGCACGTGGATTCCTGAAGCAGGTCACCGCGCTCGGCCTGCCCACCGCTACCGAGTTCCTCGAACCCATCAGCCCCCAGTACATGGCCGACCTCGTTTCCTGGGGCGCCATCGGGGCCCGGACCACCGAAAGCCAGATCCACCGCCAGCTCGCCTCGGGACTCTCCATGCCCATCGGCTTCAAGAACGGCACCGACGGCGACCTCCAGGTAGCCATCGACGCTTGCGGCGCCTCTGCCGCTGAGCAGGCCTTCCTGGGAATCGACGACGACGGCCGCGCGGCTTTGGTGGCGACGGCCGGAAACCCGGACACGCACGTGATCCTGCGCGGTGGACGCAAGGGCCCGAACTACTCCGCCGCAGACGTTGCCGCAGCTTCGTCAAAGCTCGCGGACAAGGGACTCAACCGGCGCCTGATCGTTGACGCCAGCCACGCGAACAGCGGCAAGAGCCACCACCGCCAAGCTGAAGTTGCCCTGGAAATCGGTGCCCAGCTCGAAGCTGGCGCGTCTTCTCCCATCGCCGGCGTAATGCTCGAGAGCTTCCTGGTGGGCGGCGCGCAGAACCTGGACGTCGCCAAGCAGCTTTCAGGCGAGCAGGAACTTGTGTACGGACAGAGCGTTACGGACGCCTGCATGGAGTGGGATGTCACGGCGTCGGTCCTTGAACAGCTTGCTGCCTCGGCCCGGAAGCGCAGGGAGGTCTTGGGGGAGTAGTGTCCCACTTCCTCGAAAAGCTTTCACTTAGGCCCCATCAGCCTCTAGAGTATCTAGCACATGGTTGTTGGATGGCTCAGCATCGTCACACCGTTTCCTGGGGGTGTCCTGTCGGCTGAGAGCAAAGGAATATGGGAAATGTCCGCGGAGACTAACTTCTCGAATGCGCGTTTCATGACGGTGGCCGAAGTGGCCGACGTCCTGCGTGTTTCCAAAATGACCGTGTATCGCCTGGTTCACTCAGGGGAAATGCCAGCCGTCAGGTTTGGCCGTTCCTTCCGGGTTCCCGAAGAAGCCGTAGCCCAGTACCTCAAAGGTGCTGTGGTCGACGGACAATCCGAGACCGCCTGAGGCCGCCGGGGTCCGTTCAGCGGACCGTGGTCATGGGGTACCTCTTTGAAGCGGTACTCTGTTAAGGAACGTTTTACGTCATTGTAAGAATCTGTCAGTTGTACTGTCTGCTTCCGCGGATCCGTTCCAACAGACAGGACCTTCTAGTTTGTAAGGAACTTTCGTGGGTTCAGTTATTAAGAAGCGCCGCAAGCGTATGGCCAAGAAGAAGCACCGCAAGCTGCTTCGCAAGACCCGCCACCAGCGCCGCAATAAGAAGTAGAGATACTTCACCAAGCGTGAATGCCCGTTGCCTCTCAAGGCGGCGGGCATTTTTGCATCCCACTGACGCTCGCTCACGTTCCCGGGGTTTCCTGCGGACGCTCGCTCATGTTCCCGGGGTTTGTTGCTGGCGCTCGCTCATGTTCCCCGGGGTTTGTTGCGGACGCTCGCTCACGTTCCCCGGGGTTTGTTGCGGACGCTCGCTCATCCTAGGGGTCTTGCGAAGCCCGCTTGGATTGCAGGGTCTACCCAGGCCTTGCGCAGGGCTCGTTTGATCTCCCCTGTGGCATCGGCGAAGCCGTCAGCGAGGTCGTTTTTCCCAAAGACAAGGACAGTCCAGCCTGCTGCGCGGAACGCCTTGTCCCTGCGCCGGTCACTGTGGATCTGTTCCTCCTCAAGGTGATGGCCGCCGTCGTACTGGATAGCGAGCCGACGCTCGCGGTAGCCAAGGTCGGCTGAAGGCGACAGCCGATCGCCAATCCGCAGGGGAACCTGCAATTCCGGTTCCGGCAATCCGGCATCAAGCATGGCAAGGCGGAGGAGGGATTCGGGCGCTGAATCCGCTCCTACCCGCATGAGTTCGAGTGCGTCCCGCGCGCGGACGACACCTTGCAGGTTCTTGTGGCGGTCCACCATCGCGCGGAGGCTGTCAGTGGTTGCGTAGGCCGTGTCCCGTTGTTCGAACTCGGCACGCGGCACGCGAATGAGGTGGTCACCGACGCAAATGAGTTCCTTCAAGGGCAGCGTGCGGGCAAGATCAAGCCAGGTCCTGGACCGTGTGCTGATCCAAAGCCCGCGCACCATTTCAACTTCCCCCTCGGCCACCACCACGGTGTGCCCGGTGACCCCTTTCCGCCGAGTTGCCGGGAGGTTCCGCGGCTTACTCAGGTGCAGTTCATGTGCGTCGGATAGCCACGGAGGGAGCGGAAACCCATGAAGTCTGGCGGCAGTGACATGCGATATCCAAGCCCCTGGGCTCGCAGACGAAAGTGATCGTGCAGCTGCTTCAAGGTCAAAGTCCCAAGTTGACGGCCGGTAAATGCCCTTGCTGACCGGTTCTATGCTGACCCGTCCCCAAAGATGTCGTTGAGTCAGGCCGGCATCTTTGGCCTCTGAAAGTGTAAACGGGGCGGACCTCAGCTGGGAGGGGACGGGAATCGGTATCTGCATACGGCATTGTTACCCAGATGCCGTTGGGAGTGCAGAAGTTATCCACAGGTATGCCGGGCCGACTCCGCGATGTGAGAGAGGGTTGGGTCTAAACCGGTGGGATGTGAGAGAGGGTCGGGTTTAGACCGGGGGGATGTGAGAGAGGGTTGGGTTTAAAACGGTGGGATGTGAGTGAGGGCTGGGCTAGAGGCGTGGGCCGCGGAACCGTGAGAAGCCCCGCCATAGGCCGTAGATCGCCCCGCCGACTGTCGCCGCCTTCAGCCCGAGTGTTGCGGCGCGCCGACCGGAACGGAAGTCGTAGACGGGCCAGTTGTTGTCGCGGGCGTGGCGCCGCAGCTTGGCGTCGGGATTGATGACCACGGGGTGCCCCACCATGGTCAGGAGTGGAATGTCATTGGCGGAATCGCTGTAGGCCCAGCAGTGGTCCAGATCAAGGCCTTCCCGTTCGGCAACGAGCTCGACGGCGACCGCCTTGGCCGGACCGTGCAATATGTCGCCGACCAGTTTCCCGGTGTACATACCTTCATGCACTTCACCTACGGTGCCCAGCGCCCCTGTCAATCCGAGGCGCGTGGAGATCACGGTTGCGACCTCGATGGGTGTAGCCGTCACCAGCCAGACTTTACGGCCAACCCTGAGGTGCTGTTCTGCCAAAGCTTTGGTTCCGGGCCAAATCCTCGACTCGATCATCTCGTCATAGACCTCTTCACCCAGGGCCTTGATGTCCTCAACGCTGATTCCGGCTGCCAGAGTCAGGGCAGAGTCGCGAACAGCATGCACATCTTCCATGTTCTCGCCACGCATCACGAACTTGAACTGCTTCCAAGCGAAGCCAGCCGCTTGGGGCAACGTAAAGGCCTTGCGTTCGTACATTTTGCGCGCGACATGGAACAGGCTGGCGCCCTTCATCAACGTGTTGTCGACGTCGAAGAAAGCTGCTTCACCGATGTGCTTCTGCACCTGGGCAGATGCGGCAACGGCGGCGTTCTTCTCCTCGGGCATGACTTGAGTCTAGTCAATCGCCGGTACCCCGCGCTGAGGGCGCACGAACAAGCCCCTAGGGGGTGGGGTGTGAGTGGGGGTTGGTGGGAAGGGGGTGGGGTGTGAGTGAGGGTTGGTGGGAAGGGGGTGGGGTGTGAGTGAGGGTTGGTGGGGGCGGTTACCGTTAAGCACATGGCTAATCCCGACGTCGTTCTCCTCACCAAAGCTGACTGCCACCTCTGCACCGAGGCGCGTGCCGCCGTCGAGCGCGTTACCCAAGCCCTTGGCCTGGGCTGGACCGAGCAGTCGATCGACGGCGACCCCCAACTTCAGGAGCGCTACGCCGAAGAGATTCCGGTGGTGCTGGTGAACGGTATCCAGCGCGATTTCTGGAAGATTGACGAAGACCGGCTGACCCGCACCCTGAAGAAAGCCTTGGCGGGCTGAGGTGGAGCCGGCCAGCTGTGGTGGCTTTTGTTGAGTCCGGCCGGGGGTCATAGAGTGGAACAACAAAGCGACGCAATGGAGAATACCGTGACTGCGCTGGAACCGTCCGCGGAAGCAATTTCCGGGGACAACGAACCTGCCGCCAAGCAGATCCCGCCCGCGGCTGTGGCCCGGATGACCCTCTATTTGCGTGCGCTGAACTCCCTCCTGGCCGAAGGCGTGGAGCGCGTCTCCTCCGAAGCGCTGGCAGAAGCGTCGGGCGTCAGCTCATCAACGCTCCGCAAGGACCTTTCGTATGTCGGCTCCTACGGAACCCGCGGCGTCGGCTACGAGGTCCAGTACCTGAGCCGCCACATCGCCGCAGCGCTCGGCCTGACCCATGACTGGAAAGTGGCCATCGTAGGTGCCGGTAACCTCGGGAAGGCGCTGGCCCGGTATGGCGGGTTCGAGTCCCGCGGGTTCGACGTCGTGGCCATTTTCGACGCCGATCCGATGGTGATCGGCAACGAGGTCGGTTGGCTGCGCGTCAGCGACTCTGCCGAACTTGAGCGCGTCCTGGAGCGAACGCACACGAACATGGTTGTACTCGCACTCCCGGCAACCGTGGCGCAGGAAGTGTGCGACCGTGTGATCGCAGCAGGCATCAGGAGCATCCTGAGCTTCGCGCCGGTGCTCCTGCAGGTTCCGCCGCATGTGAACCTGCGAAAAGTGGACATGGCAACGGAACTCCAGATTCTGGCCTACCACGCACAAAGGGCGCAGACGCCGGGCCAGGCTGTTTAGCCTCACCCGGGTCCGCGCCCGGAGTTGCTATGTAAAACCGGCCCTTTAGCGGGCGTACGGGTTTCCGAACTGCTGCGTCTTCCGGAAGTACGGAGCCGACGCCGGCAGGTACAGCAGGACGATCGCTGCGATGCCGAGCAGTGCTGACAGCGTTGCCAGGCTCAGCGGTACCAGGGCGAAGATGGAAAGCGCGGCGAGGACAGTTCCCAGGATGCGTGCCCAGTTCTTGCCCTTGCGAACGTTGAGGGCCACGAGGGCGTAGAGTCCGGCACCGATGACGCCAAGCGCAATCATGACGCCAACAATGAAGCCCTTGACGTCTTCAAAGCGGAGATCAGCGGCGCCACCGGCCGCCATCTGCTCTTCGAACATGCTCCGGAAGGCGGGGTCGTTCATGGCTGCAATGGAGATGAAGATGGAGATAAGCCAGATCGCAGCTGCTCCGACGATCAACCAGAAGGCGATGGTGACCATCTGGGGGACCGTGGAAGGGCCGGGCTGCTGGCTGGGCCAGTTGGTGTCCTGCCCGTACTGCGGTGCCTGGCCATAGGGCGAGGAACCGGGCTGGCCGTAGGGGGACTGCTGGCCGTACGGGGTCTGCTGGCCATACTGGGGAGCTGCGGGCTGACCGTACTGCGGTGCTGCCGGTGGCTGGGACTGCTGGCCGTACTGCGGTGCTGCCGGGGGCTGGGACTGCTGGCCGTACTGCGGTGCTGCCGGCTGGCCGCCCGGCTGCGCGGGCTGGTTGGAGTCGCCCGGGTTCGACGGCGGGTATGGAGGGTTGCTCATGGCATTCCTTTGCTTGTTCGACTGCAGGTACGGCCGCCGGGATCAGCAAAGTGACCCTGCCCCCAGCGTGGTTCTGCTTCCACCGTACCCCCACGCTCCTGCGACGATGCCTACCACACGCAGGAAATTCAAGGGGCCAGGGAAAATCATCATGTTGGAGTACGTCTTCATGATGAAGGCCGCGGGGACCCCTAAGGACCGCCCGCGGCCTTCTGCTCACAAGGCGCTGGTGAAGGACGACGCCGGTAGCTCCGGTTGCGCTAGGCGTGACCCTTGATTGCCTTGAACCAGAGCTGCGAGTTGGGCAGCCACATCAGGACGACGGCTACGGCGCTGACAAGGAAGCCGAACCAGTTGCCGCCCAAGCCAGCGCCCGGGGCACCGGAGTTGATGGAGCCGAAGATGGCCAGGAGCAGCGATACGGCGGCAAGGATTGTCAGGGCCAGGCGGGCCCACTCCTTTCCTTCCTTCATCTTCATGGCCAGGACAATCTGGGCTGCTGCTACAGCCAGGCTGAGGATCAGGAGTACCAGCAGGAATGCTGCCACGCCGGGGATGAAAGCGAAGGCCGCGATGATGGCGAAAAACCCGATGAGCCCGAAGAGGAGGGCCAGGAGTCCCGAGATCACCCAGATGAAGTACGACACCTTCAATTCCGTCGGCAGGCCTTGGGTCTTGAAGATTCCCGAGAATCCGCCCTGGGGCATGACGTCGTTCAGGTGGCGGGGTCCATCGGTGGGCATTTCGAAATGGAATCCCGGCTGCCCGGGGGCTGGTTGACCGGGGCCGCCCTGTGCCGGACCAGGCTGCGAAAACTGGCCAGGTTGTGTCGGTGGCTGGTAGCCCTGCTGTCCCTGGTATCCGCCGGGCGGAACAGTGCCGCCCTGCGGGGGCTGGTAACCGCCTGGGGGTTGGTAGCCCGCAGGAGGAACATTGCCTTGCTGCGGTGGCTGGGCGCCGGGCTGCTGTGGCTGGGGTGCTTCATCTGGGGTACTCATGGCATCACTGTAGACCGCAGGTTGAAGGTTGCATAGGAAATTCGGAGCCAACTCGCAGCTAAATACAGGGTGTTTGCCGAACAATGGCCGGGTGACCCATGTGTGCGAGAAACACCCGAATGCGAAACGGCGCCCCTGCAGCACGAGGCTGGGCAGGGACGCCGTCCGGGGTTTTGTGGAATCAGGCAGCTGCCGGAGCGATGAACGCGAGTTCCAGGTTGATGACAACCTTGTCGCTGACCAGTACGCCACCGGCTTCGAGGACTGCGTTCCAGGTGAGGCCGAAGTCCTTGCGGCTGATGGTGGTTTCACCGGAGACGCCTGCACGGGTGTTGCCGAACGGATCCACGGCCACACCGTTGAATTCGGTCTCGATGGAAACTTCCTTGGTCACGCCCTTGATTGTGAGATCGCCCACGAGGTCGAAGCTGTTGCCGTTGGCCTTGACGTGGCGGGAAACGAACGTGATCTCCGGGAACTTCTCGACGTCGAAGAAGTCTTCGCCCTTGACGTGGCCGTCGCGGTTGACGTCGCCGGAGTCGAAGCTGGCGGTCTGGATGGTTGCGTTGACCTTGGAGTCGGCCAAGGTTTCGCCGACCTCGAGGGTGGCTGCAGCGTCCTTGAACTGGCCGCGGACCTTGCTGATGCCTGCGTGGCGGACGGTGAAGCCGATCTCGCTGTGGGAAGCGTCGAGGGTCCAGGTGCCGGTGGTGACGGAAGCGGGGAGGGTCATCATGGTTGTTGCTCCTATAGGTAGTGGAAGGTACTGCGTGCTTGCTAGGTTGAAACCAATTGCTTGAAGCGTCAACCGAGCTTCGTGTCTAGTATAAACATGCATATGCATCTTTTATTCCAACTCCGTGGAACTTTTCGGGAAATTTTTGAGTTCTACTTGCGGTAGAAGATTTCGGATCGTCCCGCTTCTTTGAGAAACTGGTAAACATGCCCCAAGCAACTGTCCATCTGCTTCGCCATGGCGAGGTCCACAATCCCGACGGCGTCCTCTACGGTCGACTGCCGGAATTCCACCTCTCCGAGCGCGGCCGTGAGATGGCCCGGATGCTGGCCGACCACTTCGTTGCCCGAGCCGCCGAGGGCGCCAAGATCGTGCATCTGGTCGCCTCGCCCTTGACGCGCGCCCAGGAAACAGCCATGCCGACGGCGGAAGCGCTGAACCTTAAGGTCGCTATCGAGCCCCGGATCATTGAAGCCGAGAACCACTTCCAAGGACTCCATCCCACCAAGAGCGAGTTCCTCAAGCCCAAGCACTGGTTCTACTTCCGCAACCCGCTGCGCCCGTCATGGGGAGAGCCGTACAAGCAGCAGGCGGCCCGTGTGCTGGCGGCGGTGGAGGATGCCCGCCTGAAGGCCATTGAGCTGGGCGGGGATGGCGCCGAGGCGATCCTGGTCAGCCACCAGCTTCCCATCTGGACCACCCGCTTGACCGCCGAGGGACGGCGGCTGGCACACGATCCGCGCAAGCGTGAATGCACCTTGACGTCGCTTACCTCCCTGACCCTGGACGACGACGGCAAGATCATCCGAGTTGAGTACAGCGAACCCGCTGCAGCCCTGCTTCCCGGCGCGGCCAGCACCCCGGGGGCTTAGGAAGACATGGACAACAACCTCTCCCGCCGCGGCGTTCTTACTGCCGGCGGTGTCCTGCTGGCCGGACTGACCATGGGTCTTTCCGCCTGCGCGCAGAAGGATTCCCTTGCGGAGCAGGCCAAAGCCGGTGACAACAAGAATTACGTTGCAGGTGACGGCTCGGTGACAGAGTTTGCCAAGGCTGACCGTGCAGCACCCGTGGCCCTCAAAGGCGCGCTGTTCAACGGGACTGAAGTCAAACCCGAGGACCTTAAGGGCAAAGTCACTGTGCTGAACTTCTGGTTCGCCGCATGCGCGCCCTGCCGTATTGAAGCCCCGCAACTTGAAGCCCTGCACCAGGAATACAAGGACCAGGGTGTCCAGTTCTTCGGCGTGAACCTCCGGGACGAGAAAGCCACCGCCGAGGCCTTCGACAAGACGTTCAACCTCACCTACCCGAGCTTCAACGACAAGGACGGGTCAGTACTGCTGTCCGTTTCCGGCATCGTCCCTCCGGGTGCTGTTCCCACGACCCTGGTCCTGGACAAGGAAGGCAAAGTGGCCTCCCGCGTGCTCGGGGAGATTGAAAAGAGCACCTTGAAGGCCCTCATCACCTCAGCCGTGGCCGAGTAGTCGCCGTGAACAGTCCATTCGCCGAGACGATCCTCAACGGTTCCCTGCTGCTGGCAGTGCCGGTGGCACTGCTGGCCGGGCTGGTCTCCTTCCTGTCGCCGTGCGTGCTGCCCCTGGTGCCCGGGTACCTCGGGTATGTGACGGGACTGACCGGCGTCGATCTTGAAAAGCAGCGGCGGGGCCGCATGCTGGCGGGAATCGGGCTGTTCGTCCTCGGCTTCTCGGTGATCTTCGTGCTCCTGGGCGGTGCCTTCGGCCAGCTCGGCACCCTCCTGACAGGCCCCCAGAACGCCTGGATCACGCAGCTGCTGGGCATCCTGGTGATCGTCATGGGCGTGGTGTTCATGGGTGGGTTCGGCTGGTTGCAGCGGGACGCCAAGATCCACGCGAAACCACGGGCCGGGCTGTGGGGCGCTCCGCTCCTGGGGCTGACGTTCGGGTTGGGCTGGGCTCCCTGCATTGGCCCGACCTACTCCGCCGTGCAGTTGCTGAGCCTCTCCGGCGGCTCCTCGGCTGCCAAAGGTGCGCTGCTGGCGTTCATCTACAGCCTTGGCCTGGGCATCCCGTTCCTCCTGATCGCCCTGGCTGTGCGCCGCGGCATGGGTGTGATGTCCTTCTTCCGCAAGCACCGGCTGGCCATCCAGCGGATCGGCGGAGGCATCCTGATTTTGCTCGGCATCCTGATGGCCACCGGTGTGTGGGGCCACTGGGTGACCGAGTTGCAGTACTGGTTCCAAAACGACGTGAAGTTGCCAATCTGATGAGCGGGTCCGTGAAAGCCAAGAAGAAGTCACCAGCCGCTGAAAAGACAGCGGAAGGAAAGCTCCAGCAGGCCAAATCCGAGGCCGCGGTACCTGCGCTCGGATTCAAAGGCATGCTCCGGTGGGCCTGGACCCAGCTGACCAGCATGCGTACGGCGCTGTTCCTGCTCCTGCTGCTTGCTGTGGGAGCAGTCCCGGGTTCACTTTTCCCACAGCGCGCCGCCAATCCGGTCACCGTCACGGAGTGGATCAAGAACAACCCGGCAACCGGGCCATTCCTTGACGCCCTCCAGATGTTCGACGTCTACTCCTCAGCCTGGTTCTCGGCTATCTACATCCTGCTCTTCATCTCGTTGATCGGCTGTGTCACGCCGCGCGCCATCGCGCACTACAAGGCCATGAAGTCGCAGCCGCCGCGGACCCCGAAGCGCCTGTCGCGGCTTCCGGAGTACGGCACCCTGGCGCTGCCCGCCGACGCCGGGATCCCGGCGTCGAAAGCCATCAACGATGCCGCCGGGCTGCTCAAGAAGCGCGGCTACCGCGTTGAAGTGCGGGACGTCGACGGCGCCCTGCCGTCCCTGGGTGCCGAGCGCGGCTTCCTGAAGGAAGTGGGCAACCTGGTGTTCCACACCTCGTTGATCGGCGTGCTGGTGTCCGTGGCCATCGGCGGCCTTTTCGGGTACAGCGGCCAGCGCATCCTGGTCGAAGGCGAAACGTTCGTGAACACCTTGGTGGGCTACGACCAGTTCACGCCGGGGACCAACTTCCAGAGCAGCTCGCTCCAGCCGTACTCCCTCCGATTGGACAAGTTCCAAGCGACGTTTGACCGGGAATCGCCCAAGAAAACCGGTCAGCCGATCGACTACACGGCTGAGGTCACCACCAAGGAGAACCCGGACGCCCCCGAGCAGAAGCAAGTGCTCAAGGTCAACGACCCCGTTTCCCTGGGCGGAACCAGCCTGTACCTCACGGGTAACGGCTACGCGCCTGTGGTCACTGTCCGGGATGGCGACGGCAATGTGGCCTTCCAGGGACCTGTGACTGCCAAAGTGCAGGGTGCCAACTACTACTCCTCAGTTGTCATCAAGGTCCCGGACGGCAAGCCCGATCAACTCGGCTTCAACGGCTTCTTCCTGCCCACCGCATTCGAGTCGGACCAGGGAATCTCCTTCAGCGCCGACCCGGCATTGGCCAACCCCCAACTGACCCTGGATTCCTACTACGGTGACCTGGGGTTGGATGACGGCGCGCCGCAGAACGTCTTTGAACTGGACGTCAGGGACCTTACCCAGCTGAACGGGCGCAAGCTCGAGGCCGGCGGTATCGTGTTGGGGCTGGGTCAGAGCGCCACGCTTCCCGAAGGCAAGGGAAGCATCAGTTTCGACAGCGTCAAGAAGTACATCGGCGTGGACATCCACCACAATCCGGGCCAGCTGTACGCCTTGATCTTCGGCCTGCTTGCCGTGGCCGGCCTGATGGTTTCCCTGTACGTCAACCGTCGCCGCGTGTGGGTCCGAACCGGGACGCACGAGGACGGCCGCACCATGGTGGAGTACGGCCTGCTTGCCCGCGGCGAAGACCACCGGCTCGCAGGCGAAGCCGCAGCTTTGCGTGAACTCTTTGCCCGCGAATGGAACATCCCCGACCCGACGGAGCCCCCCGCCCCGCGAACCGTCTCTTCCTCAACCTCGAAGGACCAGTAATGCCAGCCATCAACGAAACCCTGGGCCAGTACAGCGAGCTGTTCATGCTGTTGGCCGCCGGCACGTACACCGTGGCGTTCATCGCTTTTGCCTGGGACCTGGCGAAGAGCAGCAAGACCTTCCAGGCAGTGGACCTCAAGGCCGCGGCCATCTCCACCGGCGAGAAGGTAGCTGTCGGCGCCGGTCGCGTTGGGGCTGCTTTGTCAGGTCCCGACGCCGGTGGGCCGGCCGGGCGGGCCGAGCGGCCGACGTCGGGCCCCACCTACGCGGGCGGAACCGCCGCGGGCGACATGCGGTACACGGCCGAACGACGCGTTCCGGCGCGGGTGGCTGTTGCCCTGACGGTCCTTGGCGTCCTGATCCATGGCGCAGGAGTCGTAACCCGGGCCCTGGGCGCCGGCCGTGTCCCGTGGGGCAACATGTACGAGTTCCTCACCACGGGTGCGTTCGTGGCGGTGGCCGTCTTCCTGATCACCCTGATCCGGCGGGACCTGCGGTTCCTGGGTACGTTCGTGCTGGGCCTGGCGATCATCATGCTGGTGGCCGCTTCCGTGTCCTTCTGGACCCCTGTCGGCCACCTGGTTCCGGCGTTGCAGAGCTACTGGCTCATCATCCACGTCTCCATCGCCGTCCTGTCGTCGGCGTTGTTCACCCTGACCTTCGCCATGTCCGTGCTGCAGCTGCTGCAGTCGTACCGGCAGAAGAACCTGGCCGCAGGACGCAAGGACAACCTGGCCTTCATGCGGGTGGTCCCCAACGCACTGAGCCTGGAAAACCTTTCCTACCGCATCAACGCGATCGCCTTCATCGGCTGGACGTTCACCCTCATGTTCGGCGCCATCTGGGCTGAGAAGGCCTGGGGCCGTTTCTGGGGCTGGGACCCGAAGGAAGTATGGACCTTCGTGATCTGGGTTGTGTACGCCGGGTACCTGCATGCCCGTGCGACGCGCGGCTGGACCGGAACCCGCGCAGCGTGGTTGTCGATCGTCGGTTATGCCTGCGTCATCATCAACTTCACCCTCGTAAACACCGTTTTCAACGGCCTGCATTCATACTCCGGACTTTAGGGGACACTCCTGCCCTGAGCAGGAGCTTTACCTGGATAGTCATTTCAGGGACCAAGAAATTGACAAATCGGTGTAGCAAGTAAGCCTTTTGCCGCTCCGGAGCAGGTGCTAACTTGTTCAGGATCCGCAAGTGAAGCCGCTCGCTCGCGCCGTGCCATGTGATCTTTCGAGGAACCCATGAGCTATGTTCTCGCCATTGACGTCGGGACAAGTTACACAGCAGCAGCCCTCATCAGACCCGCTGGGGGCTCCACACCAACACCTGAAATCCTGCCGCTGGGGCTGCAGGGAAGTGCCGTGCCGTCGGTTCTTTACTACGCAGCTGATGGCCGGATCCTGGTGGGGGAGGCCGCTGAGCGCCGGGGTTTGGACGATCCCGGGCGGATGGTCAGGGAGTTCAAGCGGCGCATAGGGGACGCGGTTCCGCTTGCAGTGGGTGAGGCGTGGTTGGCCCCGGAGGACGTGTACGCCACCATGGCCAAATGGGTGGTGGACAAAGCCGAAGAGCGCGAGGGGAGCTCGCCGTCGTCGATCATCATGACGCACCCCGCATCGTGGGGCGGGCACCGCACCTCAACCGTCCTCGCGGCGCTGAAGTTTGCCGGGCTGACGGACGTCACGCTGATCAGTGAACCTGTCGCCGCGGCCCTGCACTATGCGGCCCAAACACGGGTGGAGGACGGCAGCACCGTTGCTGTGTACGACCTCGGCGGCGGGACATTCGATACTGCCGTTCTGCGGAAGACGGCGCCCGGCACCTTCGAGCTCCTGGGCCGTCCCGACGGCATTGAAACCCTTGGCGGCGCCGATTTCGACGCCGCCGTTTTGCGCCACGTGATCGGCCACCTGGGTGAGGCCATCGAGGGGCTTGATCCGGAGGATCCCGAAAGCAAAGCGTCGTTGTCGCGGTTGCGGCGGGAATGCCGGGAGGCCAAGGAAGCGCTCTCCATGGACAGCGAAGCCAGCATCGCCGTCGCCCTGCCGGGAACCCAGCGGACGCTGCGGCTGGTCCGGTCCGAATTCGAAGCCCTGATCGAGGCGCCCATCCGGGAAACGGTGCACGCACTGGAGCGCAGCCTGCGCAGCATCAACGTTGAGCCCGCGGAGCTGCGTGCTGTCCTGCTGATCGGGGGGTCATCGCGCATTCCCTTGGTGGCCGGGATGATTTCGGTGGAACTCGACCGGCCCATCGCCGTCGACGCTGATCCGAAGTCTTCCATCTGCCTGGGGGCGGCTGTGGCAGGGGCCGGGATGTCGGCAGGCATGGACGCTGCGGCTGCTGCGGCCGTTCCGGCTGCTGCTCCTTCCGCCGGTCCTGTACCAGCGCGGCCGCACGTCGTCGCCAGGCCTCACCCCGGTGCCGCGAAGTTTGGTGCCGCTAAGTCTGCGGACAAGCCCGGCCATGCACCCCGCACCCGCCTGCGGCTGGCAGCAGCAGCGGTCACCGCGGCGACGGCGCTCACCGTTGCCACCGCGACGGCGGCGCAGAGCCCAGAAGGCAACGGCATACTCGCTTCCATGTTCGGTAGCCAGGCAGCCGACGTCATGCGCGGCGAAGCTACGCCGTCCGGCCCGCCGGACGCCGGCAGCGGGGCAGCGCCCGGGGCTGCGTCAGCGGCTGGGGGTCCGCCGGCGGGACTCGAGGCAAGCGCTGGGGCTGGGGTGACGCGGACGGGGACGGGAAAGAGCCCTGCCCGATCCGGCAAGACAGGAACTGGCGGGCCAGGCACAGGGGCGGGGACCGGCCAGGGTTCGACGGCGGGATCCCCGGCAGATTCGGCGGCGGGGACCGGCGGCGCGGCCGGCTCGGCAGGGACCGGCGGCACAAGCGGCACCCCTGGGACGGGCGGCAGCACCGGGACGAATGGTGCCCCGGCACCCGGAACGCCGGGATCGGGAACCACCACGCCAACTCCTGAACCCACCGGCGGAGCGGCCAGCGGTCCCACGCCACCTCCTGCCACCACTCCACCGACTGTGCCGCCACCTGCGACGGATCCGACAACGCCTCCTGTCGTTACGGACCCGAGCGTACCTCCGCCGTCGACGGACCCCGTTGTTCCCCAGCCGGAACCGACGGCGCCGCAAAACCCGGTGCCGCCGTCGCCCGAGCCGACCGTGCCCCAGCAGGAGCCCACCCAACCAGCCAACCCGGACCCGGCCCCAGCACCGTCCGAAACCAGCCCGAACCCGGATCCCGCGCTGACTCCGGCGGTCTGACCCATGGCGGGACACGACCACCTGTCCGGACGGTTCCCGTCCGGACAGGACAACCAGCTTCCGGGCCAGCCTGCGCATGAAGGGGAGACCGCAGCTGAACTGAGCGGCCAGCCGGAGGCCGTGCGTGAGCTTCTGCTGGCGTTGTCCGTGGGATTTTCCCTTCCTTCCCTTTTGCCCGGCAGCCTGGCGGACAGTGACCTGGACTCCATAACCGGCGCGGCAAAGGATGCCGGGGTGCTACTGCCGGACGGTTCGGTAGTGGGAACAGTCCAACAGGCCCTGCTGAGGGTGACACCGCCGGTGCGGATCCGGGAGCTGCAGAAGGAACTGGTGGACATGATCTCGGCGGAGGGCCGTCCCCCTGGAGATCTGGCCCGCCAGCTTGCGCGCAGTGGGTTTCAGGACCCGCGCGTCGTTGCCGAACTGGAACGGGCGGCAGGGTCCGCCGTGGACTCTGAACCGGGCCTTGCAGCTGAAATCTACGCCGAGGCGCTGCTGGCCGGGGGAGAGGACTTGGCCACAGCAGCCAAACAGGCGCAGGCGGCGGCGGCACTGGGTGACCTGGACACCGCCGGGAGGATCGTGGATCGTCTCCTCGGTGCGCCGGATGCCCCGGACCTTCGCCTGGGAGTGGACGTTGCAGCGGCTGTTTGGGCGCAGCGGGGCATGTTGTCGCGGAGCGCGGAAACCTATGCTTGGCTTGGGCCGGACCGGATCGGCGGCTCCGCGCCCCTGGCAGCGGTGGCCATGATTGGTTCGGGCAATGTTGCCGGAGCCGAGCAACTGGCCGCGCTGGCATCCCCAACAGGCTCACCCACATTGTTGGCCGTTGCATTGTCCTTGACCCAGCAAGGGCTCCTCCGCACGCTGGGATCCAGGCCGCAAACGGCGCTTCCTGAGCTCATCAGGGCCTCGGACATGATGAATGCCGCCCGGTCAGCAATCCCCCTGTCCGAGACGCCGGCGGCCCTTGCCGCCATATGTGCCCTGCACACGGGCGAACCCGGCATTGCCGAGACCGTGTTGAGCGCGGCACTGGCCGCCGGGCAGGGAGGAGATGTTGCCCGTCCCAGGCTTTTCCTGCTGCAGGCGTGGTCTGCCATGCAGCAAGACAACGCTGATGAGGCCCGTCTGTCCATCAATGAGGCGGTGAAGGCCAACCACTGGGCACTCTCACCCCGGGACGACTTCCTCCTGGCCGCCCTGGACGTTGGTTTGGCACGCCGCGGCAGCGAAGTCCACGAGCTGGTGCTCGCCTGGGACCGCGCACGGGAGGCCATGATGCACGTCTCCGTCGACCTTTTCAGCCTCCTGCCATGGGGTGAGCTCATGATTGCTGCTGCACGGTTGCGGGAGACCCGCAGGGTTGGGCATTACCTGGAGGGTGTGTGGCAGTTCCTCGAGCGGGTGCCGGATGCTCCCTTGTGGTCCGTACCTGTGCACTGGGCCGCCGTGCAGGCCGCGCTTCTGGCTGAAAGCCCGGCCGAACTCGCACCACACGCAGCTGCGCTGGTCCGGGCGTCGGAACACAGCCATGTGGCCGCCGTGCTCGCCGCGGCGGGCAAGGCGTGGGTTTCGGTTCTGGCCGGGCGGTTTGAAGCGTCCGACGTCGAATCTGCCGCCCGCGATCTGGCCACCGTTGGACAGCCATGGGAAGGCGCACGCCTGGCCGGTCACGCCGCCGCACATGCCGACGAGCGGCGGGACATGGTGAGGCTCTTGGCCTGTGCCCGCGATATCCATCCCCAAGGAACCGCCCAAGCTGCCTCTACCGAACGCGCAACCATGCCACCTGAGGTGTCTCCTGCCGGTGATGGTGGCGCTGCCGGGTTGCAGGATCCCTCAGGGCTCAGCGCCAGGGAACGCGAAGTGGGCCGCCTCATCCTCGAGGGCAAGACCTACCGTGAGATCGGCGAGGCCATCTACATTTCGCCGCGCACGGCGGAGCACCACGTGGCCCGGATGCGCCGCCGTTTGGGGGCCGAAAACCGTTCCGAACTCCTGATCCGGCTGCGCCTGGCATTGGGGGAGGGGTACCCGCCTCCGTAACGGGTACCCCCCACCCCCCCCTAACGGAAATCCCCTCGATCCCCTAACGCCAGGGCAGCGGGTAGGGGGACCACCCCCGATGCCCGGCCCTTGGCGTCGGCAATACGTTGAATGCAAGCCCGGCAAAGGCGCCGGGCCAATCACCACCCACCACAGAATTTGAGGGAGCAGTCCAATGCCAACACTCGCACAACAACTCGTGCAGTTCCTGATGAGCCTGTTCAACGACCCCGATGCCGCCGAAGATTTCGTCCGTGATCCGGAAGCGGCCCTCGCCGCCGCAGGGCTGCGCGACGTTTCCTCCGCGGACGTGGACGCCGTCCGTCCGGTGGTCCTGGACTATGCGCCCATCAATGCGCGGTCCTCGTTCGACCGTGAATACAACACCGGTGGCAACCACGCCACTACGGGCGGCGGACGCCCGGAGCACGACGGCGGCGGCTGGGGCGGAGGACGTCCCGAGCACGACGGCGGCGGCGGTGCCGGCGGTGGTTGGGGCGGTGGCCACGATGACCACGAGCACAACGACGATCACGAGCACGGCGGCGGCGGTGCCGGCGGTGGTTGGGGCGGTGGCCACGATGACCACGAGCACAACGACGATCACGAGCACGGCGGCGGTGGCGCTGGCGGTGGTTGGGGCGGTGGCCACGATGACCACGCCCACGCAGTCCAGCAGCTGGTCCACGTGGTGAACAACTACTCGTACACCACCACCATCGACGACCGCGACACCATCACGGACCAGTCGGTGAACCAGAACATCTGGGCCGATGGGGACGTGACGCAGTTCTTCAACCAGGATGCCGTAACTGCCTCGGGCGACGGTGCCATTGCTGCCGGTGACGACGTCACGAACTCGGGCAACACCACCACCACAACAACGACCACCAACACCGATGACCACTCGGTGGACAACTCCGTCCACGTCAATACCAGCGGCGACAACAACGACGTATCCGTGGGCAACGACTACTCGGACCACTCGGTGACCAAGGATTCGTACAACACCGACGATTCCTACAACACCGACGTCGATGTGGATGTGGATCTTGATGTCAGGGACTCCTTCAACGAGGACAGCTCCACGCACACAAACACCACCACAACGAACACCACCAACACCAACACGAACTCCTTCAACGACAACTCCACCGACGTGGACGTGGATCTGGAGGACGTACAGGTCATCAACGACTCCGTGGTGGTCCAGGACAACGAACTGGATCTGGACTACTCGCCGGACTACTCCACCAACGTGGAAGTGGACGATGTCAACGTCATCAACGATTCGATCGTGGTGGCGGACAACGAGTTGACCTACACAGAGGACAACTCCACCACCGTCGGCGATGTGGACGTGGATTACACCAACGTCGAGGACAACGTTGTGGTGGCCGACAACGAACTCGATGTTGAGTACAACGACATCAGCGATTCGGTAGTGGTTGCGAAGAACGACGTCGAGATCGACTAAGACAAACCGCGACACCCCAGCAGTGCCCGGCAGGCGGACCACCTCCTGCCGGGCACTTCGTGGCCTCCGGGGCGGGCCGGGAAACAGCACATCATGTGAGCAAAGGAAGAGCCGTGGCGGAAACCGTACGCATCACCACTTTGGTGGAGCACGGAATGGCATTGGCAGGTGAGCGGAATGACCTCAGGCGGCGCCTGGAGAACACCCTCAAGCGCCTGCAGGATCCGAGCATCAGGGTGATTGTGGTGGGCGAGTTCAAGCAGGGAAAAAGCCAGCTCATCAATGCGCTGGTAAACGCCCCCGTATGCCCGGTGGATGACGATATCGCCACCACGGTTCCCACAGTGGTCAGGCACGGTGATCCGGCGTCGGCTGTTGTCCTGGTCCCGTCGGGCACCGCCGGGGGACCGGACAGCGCAACTGGTGACGAACCGGGCGCCGAGCCGCGGGTGGACCGCCAGCCCGTAGACCTGGCCGCGTTGGCGGATTTCGTGTCGGAGAAAGGAAACCCCGGTAACGCCCGGAACATCCTTGCAGCCGAGGTGGGCCTTCCCCGGAAGCTCCTGTCAGGCGGGCTCTGCATCGTGGATTCCCCGGGCGTGGGCGGCCTGGGCTCAAGCCACACCTTGACGACGCTCACCGCGTTGCCCTCGGCTCATGCCATGCTCTTTGTCTCGGACGCATCCCAGGAGTACACCGAACCCGAGATGCGGTTCCTTCGCCAGGCCATGCGCGTCAGCCCCAATGTGGCCTGCGTGTTGTCCAAGACCGACCTTTACCCCGCGTGGCGGCAGATCGCTGAGCTGGACAAGGGACACCTTGCCGACGTCGGGCAGGACATCCCCATGTTCCCCGTTTCCTCGGAGCTGCGGCTGCAGGCAGCACGGCTCCAGGACGCCGAGCTGAACAATGAATCCGGGTTCCCCGCCCTGATCTCGTACCTTCGCAACAGCATTGTTGGTGAAGCTGCCCGCCTGCAACGCCGATCAGTGGGTAACGACCTCGTTTCGGTGACCGGAAACCTCATGCTGGCATTACGGTCCGAACTCGCTGCCCTGGAAAATCCTGAGGACACACCGCAGATGATTGCCGGCCTGACCGCGGCAAAGGAGGATGCGGACGCACTCCGTAAGAAGTCAGCACGCTGGCAGACAACCCTGAATGACGGGATAGGCGACCTCATCGCGGACATGGAGTATGACCTGAAGGACCGCCTCCGCCGCATACAGCGGGAGGCCGAGACAGCAATCGACCAGGGGGATCCGGGCCCGGCTTGGGAGCAGTTCGCCAAGTGGCTCGAACAGAGCGTCGCCGCCGCGGTGTCAGACACGTTCGTTTGGACCAGTGAGCGGGCTCAATGGTTGGCCGGCCAGGTCGCAGAGCATTTCTCCGAGGACGAAGTAGCCCTCCCGGCCCTCCATGTCGCCGACACCGGCGGCGTGCTGGACCCTGTGGCAGAAATCCAAGGCATGGAAGACGGGCGCATGGGACCGGTGCAGAAGATCCTGATCGGCATGCGCGGGTCCTACGGTGGGGTGCTCATGTTCGGGCTGCTCACCGGCCTGTTCGGTATGGCCCTGATCAACCCGTTGTCAGTGGGAGCCGGGCTCATGCTCGGCCGGAAAGCGTACCGGGAGGAGCAGGAAGCGCGGCTCAAACGGCGGCAGTCCGAGGCCAAGCTTTTGGTGCGGAAGCAGGTGGACGACGTCGTCTTCCAGGTGGGCAAGCAACTCAAGGACCGCTTGCGGCTGGTCCAGCGCGCCACAAGGGACCACTTCACGGACATTGCGGAGGAACACCACCGTTCCCTCACCGAATCCGTGGCTGCGGCGCAGAAAGCGGCGGCTACGTACGCGGCGGAAAGGGAACTTCGGATCAGGGAGATCAAGAACCAGCTCAAAGCCGTGGACTCATTGAATGCCGTTGCCCGGCAACTGCAGGAGGAGGGGGCCGAGGTACAGCAAGCCGTTCCGGCGTCGTCAGGGGTACCGGCCGGATGATCGAGTCGGGGATCGCGGGCGCAGCGGCGCTGCTGCGCCAGGCGCGGGAGCTGTATCAGGGAGATCCGGCGGCCCTTGCAGTGCTCGACGAACTCGCCCAACGCCTCGGCGGGCCTCTGCGCATTGCAGTGGCGGGGATGGTGAAAGCGGGTAAGTCCACTCTTCTGAATGCCATTATCGGAGAGGAGATCGCGCCGACGGATGCCGGAGAGTGCACGAGGATCGTCACGTGGTACCGCTACGGGCATGCACCGCGGATCACCCTTCATCCGTTGACAGGGGAGCCCCGGGCATTGCCGGTGAACCGTGACGAGGGCCGCTTGGTGTTTTCATTGGGGGGACTCCAAGCGGAGGACGTGGAGAAGCTGGTGGTTGACTGGCCATCAGCCAGCCTCCGGAACCTGACCCTGATCGACACTCCCGGCATCGCTTCCCTGTCAAGCGAGGTGTCGGGGAGGTCCACTGCCTTCCTGCTTCCGGAGGACGCTCCCATGGCGGCAGATGCGGTGATCTACCTGATGCGCCACTTGCATGCCTCGGATGTGCACTTCCTGGAATCGTTCAAGGACACAGCCGCCGGGAAGTCCGGGACTGTCAATGCCTTGGCCGTCCTGTCGCGCGCGGACGAGATTGGCGCCGGACGGATCGATGCCTTGATTTCCGCTGCCGTGATAGCCGAACGGTACAGCCGGGACGAGAACCTCAAGCCACTGGCCTTGGGCGTGGTTCCTGTCGCGGGGTTGCTCGCACAAAGTGCACGGACCATGCGCCAACGCGATGTGGATGCTTTCACGGTCCTCGCCCGGATGGATCGCAACCGGCGCGAAAAGATGATGCTCTCGGTTGACCGGTTTGTCCGGCCCGGACCGGAAGGGCTGCCCGGACCCGACGGGCTGCCTGTACCGGACGGGCTGGATCCGGAGCTGAAGGAATCCCTGGTTCAACGGTTCGGCATGTTCGGAATCCGGCTCGCGGTGGCCCTGATCCGCGGCGGAATCGACAGTCCTACTGAACTGGCGCACGAGCTGGCGCGGCGCAGCGGACTTGGCCAACTGCTTGGCACCGTTGACTCGCTGTTCCAAACGCGGGCTGAGGCGCTCAAGGCGCGTGCCGCCGTCGTGGGTTTGGAAGCGTTGCTAAGCGGATCCCAACCGGGCGACGCGGCCGTCCTCGAAACGGCTCTGGAACAGTTGCTCGCCGGGGCGCACGAATTCAGGGAGCTGAGGCTTCTGGGGCTGCTGCGGACCGGTGCTTCCGGGCTCACACCCGGGCAAGCCGGGGAAGCCGAACAGTTGGTGGGCGGCACGGGCAATCTTCCATACCAGCGGCTGGGACTTTCGCCCGACGCAGGCCTCGACGAGGTCGCCCGGGCAGCCCGTGACGCAGTGGACCGCTGGCGCCACATTGCGGAAAACCCATTGCTTCTTGATTCATCGGCAGTGGACGCGTGCCGCGTGGTCCTGCGCAGCTGCGAGGGAATTCTGGCGGCTATGCCCGCCGTCCGCTGAGCAGCCAGGCAGTGGTGGACGGCAGGAAGAGCAGTATCAGGCCGGCAGCGGCGAGGATGAACTGGATGGCGAGAAGCACTGTGGCCATGACCCCGTCGGCGCCGGGGGCCGCCACATAATCCACGGTCATCACGGTGACCACCGCGTGGAGCAGGACGACGGGAGCCAGAACCCAGCGGGGCCATGTGCGTCGTCTGAACAGGACTGCCAACAGGACAGCTTCCACCGCTACCACCGCAGCGATCAGCGCCAGGCTGCCAAGGAATACGACGGCGGTGGCCCCCTCGACCGCTGTGGCGTCACCGTCCGGGACCATGGACTGGATAACGCCCTTCAAACGCTCAAAATGGGCGTCCCGGCCCAGGAAGCCTGTGACCACGACGGCGATTCCGGCCAGGAAACTTGCCAGCCACAGCGAACGGGACAACCGTGCAGGACCGGGAGGCCTCACGGCGGCAGCTATGGGAGGCGGGGTGGAGAGGGAAAAGCCGGGGCGCTGGGGCGGCGCGGGTGGCCCGCTCACTGATGGCGTGGAGTTCGACTGCCGTGAACCATCAGCTTGCTGGGCCATGTTTACCTACTTCAGCTCGTCGGTATCATGCGCATCCGGCCCGCCGGCGGCGGCATCGCCCGAGCCGAAACCCTTGGCGTCGCCAGGGCCACCGGATGACTTATCGCGGAGTTTGCGTTCCTTGGCCTCCAGGTCCGCCTTGAGCTTCTTCAGGCGGTCCTCTTCGGCCTGGTTGCGGCGCCGGTTCTCCAGGTTGCGGAGGAACTCGGGGTCGTCATCCGGTGCGGTGGGGTGGCGCCGCGCGGGTGCTGCCGTGGGCTTGTTGTACGGGCGACCGAAAATAAACCACAAGATGGCGCCCAGCACCGGCAGGACGATCATCACGATGATCCAGGCGGTCTTCGAAATCCCGCGGGTCAGGTGGCGGTCCGTACGTATGACATCCACCAGGGCATAGACGAAGACAACAAGGACGACGACGACGCCTATAACGCGGAGCATGCATCAAGTCTAGTGCCCGGAAGCCGTTCACTGGGTGCCCCGGTTTGGGCCGTGATCAGAGTGCAACCATCGGGGCGGCTAAACTTGGATGGTGGCTTTCCTGAAGTATTCCCTCATCCGTTTGGCACTGTTCGTGCCGTTGTTCGTGCTTTTCCTCTTTTTGCAGGTGGGCTGGATCCTGGCAGTGGTCTTCGCGGGCTTGATCGCTTTCGCCATCAGCTACTTGTTCTTCCAGAAACAGCGCGACGCCGCCACGGCCGCCATGCGCGAACGTTTCTCCGGACGGGCCAAGCCCATCCGTTCCGCCGGCGAGGTTGAAGACGCCGACGCCGAGGACAGCTTGGTGGAGCAGAACCCGGACGTGGCCATCAACAACGACAAGCGCCCCGGCACCCTCTAACTCAGAAGCCGCGGCTCAGGATCAGCCCCAGCGAGAACAGCAGGCTGTAGCCGAGGTTGATCAGGCCGGTCTGCTTGAGCACCGGGATCAGGCTCTTTCGCTTCTTCCCGTTCACCATCAGCCACGCCGGCATGAGGCACGCGGGGATCAGCAGAAGCACGATCAGCATCCACGGTTTGGTGGGGGCCAGGACGATCACCAGCAGGATGGCCACCGCGAGCATCAGCACGTAGCTTTCCCGGGCATGGCGGTCACCCAAACGTACGGCGAGGGTCCGCTTTCCGGCTGCGGTGTCCGTGGGGATGTCGCGGACGTTGTTGGCCATCAGCAGCGCACAGGCAATGAGGCCCGTTCCGATTGCCCCGATGACGGCGGCCAAGCTGACCTGCCCGGCCTGCGTGTACGTGGTGCCCAGGGTGGCGACCAGCCCGAAGAACACGAACACGAACACATCGCCCAGGCCCATGTAGCCGTAGGGGTTCTTGCCGCCGGTGTAACCCCACGCTGCAAGGACGCATCCGATGCCCACCAGGATGAGCCACCACGACTGGGTGATGATCACCAGGATCAGGCCGCACACCATCGCAGCGCCGAACAGGCCAAACGCCGCCCACTTGACCTGTTCCGGCCTCGCTGCGCCGGAGCCTACCAAGCGCAGGGGGCCCACCCTGTCCTCGTCGGTTCCGCGGATGCCGTCCGAGTAGTCGTTGGCATAGTTGACTCCGATTTGGAGCAGAAGCGCAACAAGCGCAGCCAGGATCGCGTTCGGCAACCGGAAGGCGTGGAGCTCGTACGCCGCTGCCGAGCCGATCAGGACTGGCGCGATTGCCGCGGGCAGGGTGCGGAGACGGGCTCCTTGGATCCATTGTGCAGCTGTCGCCACGTGTTGTACCTCGTGTGTTTCGCGTTTGATGTCAGTTGGGGGACGAACTTGTCTATTGTCCCTGATGCAGATTGGAAAGCAGTTCGATCATGGCCAGCCTGTCCGGCTTTCCGTTGGGCAGCATCAGCAATTCCTTGTCGGCAAGGACTGTTTTGGGTGCCAACGCACCCAGGGCGGCTTGGCGTCGTGCCGTGAAATCGCTGATTCCCTCGCGGCTTGGGTCATCGACCGCGATGTAGGCGGCTACTGCCTGCCCCCACTCCCGCGAAGGTACGCCGGCGACGAAAGCCGCGTTGACGCCGTCGAGCTCTTCGAGCTTGCTTTGGATGTACGCGGCGGAGGCTTTGACGCCGCCGGTGATGATGACGTCGTCGGCGCGGCCCAGGACGGTGAGCTTGCCATCGGGTGACAGCTCGCCGAGGTCGCCGGTGACATACCAGCGGGTGTCGTCGTCTTCGAAGAACGCTTCGGGGCCGCCGTCCAGGTAGCCGGCCGCAACAGTCGCGCCGCCCAACAGGACGCGGCCTTCCAGTTCGCCCTCGCCAAGGCGGATTTCGACGCCGTCCAGAGGCTCGCCGTCGTACACACACCCGCCGCACGTCTCGGCGGAGCCGTAGGTGGTGACGACGTTCAGCCCTTCGGCGTGGGCAGTGGCGAGCAGCTCCGGCGAAGCGGGGGCGCCGCCCAACAGGATCGCATTGAAGCGGCGCAGGACCGCCAGGGTTTCCGGAGACGGGAAGTCCAGCAGGCGCTGAAGCTGCGTGGGTACCAGGGACGTGAAGCGGATCTTGTCGGTCAGTTCCTCCGCTGCGGCCGTAAACGCCTCGGGAGTGAAGCCGTTCGACTGGTCCATCACCCACGGGCGCGTTCCGGCGTAGAGCGAGCGGACCAGGACCTGCGCGCCGGCCACGTACTGCAGAGGAAGGGCCAACAGCCACTGGCCTTCGCCACGCAGGGCCATGGCCGTGGCCACCGACGACGCCGCCAGGGCATCGATGGTCAGCACGGTCGCCTTGGGGACCCCTGTTGAGCCGGAGGTACGGACCACCAGTGCCGCATCCTCGACGCCGGTCTCCACGGGAACTGCGCTCGGCTCGCCGTCCGCGTCGGTGACGATTTCGACGGCGGGACCCTCACCGTGGAGGGCAGCGGCGAGTGCTTTGAGAATCGGATCGATATCCACGGCCGGTCCTAGAAGTAGTAGGGGAAGCTGGACCAGTCGGGATCGCGCTTTTGAAGGAAGGCTTCCTTGCCCTCCACGGCTTCGTCCGTCATGTACGCAAGGCGGGTGGCTTCGCCGGCGAAGACCTGCTGCCCGGCGAGCCCGTCGTCGGCGAGGTTGAAGGCGAATTTGAGCATGCGGATGGCCTGCGGCGACTGGCGGGCAATGTCAGCGGCGTATTCCAGCGCGACCTCTTCCAGCCGTTCGTGGTCCACGGCTTCGTTGACAGCGCCCATGCGAACCATGTCTTCTGCGGAATATTCGCGGGCAAGGAAGAAGATCTCCCGGGCGGCCTTCTGCCCGATCTGGCGGGCCAGCAGCGCAGAGCCGTATCCGGCGTCGAAACTCCCGACCGTGGCGTCCGTCTGTTTGAACTTGCCGTATTCGCGCGAGGCGATGGTCAGGTCGCTGACGACGTGCAGGGAGTGGCCGCCGCCGGCCGCCCAACCGTTGACGACGGCGATAACCACCTTGGGCATGGTCCGCATGAGCCGCTGGACTTCCAGGATGTGCAGCCGGCCAGCGCGGGCGGGGTCGATGGTTTCCTGGGTGTCGCCCTCTGCGTAGCGGTACCCGTCCCGTCCACGGATGCGCTGGTCGCCGCCGGAGCAAAACGAGTGCCCGCCGTCCTTTTCGGAGGGGCCGTTGCCAGTGAGCAGGACCGTGGCTACGTCCGGTGTCATGCGGGCGTGGTCCATGGCTCGGTACAGCTCATCCACGGTGCCCGGGCGGAACGCATTGCGGACTTCGGGGCGGTTGAAGGCGATCCGGACCGTGGGGAGATCCTTAACCGTGCCGTCGGCCGACCGTTCAACCTGCCGGTGGTACGTCATGTCCTTGAAGTCATCAAAGCCGGAGACGGTACGCCAGCGCGATGGGTCAAAGATGTCGGAAACCTTGGCAGGGAGATCGTTGTTCACATACCGAGTCTAGTAATGGGCTCAGCTGATGCAGAACTCGTTGCCTTCCGGGTCTGCCATCGTGTGCCATTCGTGGGGCCCTTGGTTGGCGGTCCAGAGGTGTTTGGCGCCCCGGGCTTCCAGTTCCTTGCGCACGACGTCCTTGTCCCGCCCGTTCAGGCGGACGTCCCAATGCACGCGGTTTTTCACGGTTTTTTCGTTCGGGTCCGTCTGGAACAGGATGCGCCGGCCGGTCTTGGGATCCGGGTCCTCCGCCGGAACAATGGCACAGCCCTCGGCCCAGACGAGTTTGCCGTTGTGCGTGATGGTCTGGTCCTCCGTAGCGAAGCCTCGTTCGATCATGGAGCGGATAAAGGCCTCGTCCTGGGGTTCGACGGTCCATTCAAGGGTCTCAGCCCACCAATCGGCGAGGTCGTGGGGCTTCTTGCAATCGACTACTACCTGCATGTTGAGTGTCATGCCCCCAAGCTATTCCGACGGCGGGTGGCTGGGTAGTCGAATGCGGTCACCTTCCGTCCGGGTTACCCAACCGGGGGACAGCAAATGTCGCAATGAGGGCTCAGTGGAACGTTTGCTGTCCCCTAGTTGGGGAGGAGCTCCGGGGGCACGGCGTAAATCAGCACGACGGCCATAAGGTTCTTGGCTGCGTGCACGAAGTAGGAGAACATGAGGTTCTTCCCCGTCCAGACATACACGGCCACCAGGACCATGGCCATGCCCAAGTAAGGTGCCAGGGCTGACAACACCAGGCCCTCACGTCCGATCACGTGGATGGATGCAAAGACCACCACCGAGATCACGCAACAGATCCAGATGTTGACATGCTGGGACAACTTGCCGATGAGCAGGTGGCGGAACAGATACTCCTCAACAAAGGGCCCCAGAATCACCAACAAAGGCACCATCAGCCACGCAGGGACATGCTGCAGCAAACCTTGGATGCCCAGCTGGTTCTCGGAACTTTGGGCGGTACCGAACGCAGCTACCAGGATCGCCGTGAGGATGAGCATTACCACGATCGCGAGGGGAATCATTCCAAGGGTGAACCACGGCCGGGTCCCGAGGATCTTAAGGTCGCGGCCCGCCACGCGCCAGGCTGACGCCACGGCAAATATTCCGACGCCGGCATAGAAGATGGCGTTGACCGCATAGGATGCGGTGGCCGGGTCCGCGAACAGTTGGAGCATGAGCCGCTGAACTGTGCCACCGGCGAAGGTGAAGTAGAGGGTAAAGCCAAGGTAGGCGGCCACGGCAAGGGCATCCAGGGCAGTGAACCTGTACAAAGATGCCTTGGTCTGAAGAGTGCCCATGTATCCAGCCTAGCTTTGCTGGCTCCATGGTTGCTCGGCCTGAACCGCTTAATCCTGCCTGCTCAACCCTGCCCGGTCAGGGTCAGCGCGATCAGGACACAGTTCAATCCGACAATGAGGGTCGCGCTGGTCCAGCCGGCGATCTTCAAGGGCAGGGAATCTGTGTGGATTCCCATCACGTCACGCTTGCCGGTCAATCGGATGAGTGGAATCAGCGCGAAGGGGATACCGAAGCTGAGCAGCACCTGGCTCAGTACCAAGGCAAGCGTCGGCTCAATTCCCGCGCCCAAAACGATCAGGGCAGGGACGAGGGTGATGACACGGCGGACCAGCAGCGGAATGCGGATCTTGAGGAGCCCGCCCATGATGGTTGCCCCGGCGTAGCAGCCAACGGACGTCGAGGCCAGCCCGGAAGCCAGCAATCCGATGGCGAACACAACGCCGATGGCAGGACCCAATGCCGCTGTTACCGCTGCGTGCGCACCGGCAATCGTGTCCGTGCCCTCGATTCCACGCAGGCTGGTCGCGGCCAGGAGAAGCATGGAGATGTTGACGACTCCGGCGAGCAGCAAGGCGCCTACTACGTCCATCCGGGTTGTCCGGATCAGGCGGGTCTGGATCACAGGGTCCGGTGAGAAGCCGTGGCGGTCCCGGGCCAGGGCGGAGTGGAGGTAGATCGCGTGGGGCATGACGGTCGCTCCGAGCATGCTGGCCGCCAGGAGGACCGTGTCGGGACCATCGAATCGCGGGAGCAGCCCGCCCAGCGCGCTACCGGCGTCCGGGGGATTGACGAACAAGCCCGAAACGAAACCCACGGCAATGATCCCCAGGAGAACAAGGATGGCGTACTCGAAGGACCGCTGGCCACGGCGGGACTGCAAGGCCAGCAGCAGCATGGAAGCAACACCGACGATCACGCCGCCTGCGAGAAGCGGCAGCCCGAACAGCAGATTGAGGGCGACGGCACCGCCGATCACCTCGGCCATGTCTGTAGCCCCGGCGACGATCTCGGCCTGGGCCCAGTAGAGGCGCCGACGTTTGGTACCCAGGCGTTTTCCGAGAAGTTCCGGCAGGCTCATTCCGGTGGCGAGGCCGAGCTTTGCGGATTGGTACTGCACCAGCACTGCCATGGCATTCGCGACCACCAGCACCCAGACCAAGAGGTAGCCGTAGTTCGCGCCGGCGGTGAGGTTCGCAGCAACGTTTCCTGGATCGACGTAGGCGATCGCAGCAACGAACGCCGGTCCCAGCAGCAGGAGCCGCGACCATACTTTTCCGGGAGTGGCACGTGTTTCCAGGGTGGGTGCAGCCATCGGGGTTCCTCGTCGTTGGGGGGGTACTCATTACGAGGATAGCGAAATTTAGGCATACCGAAAAGTTTTATTTAGGCAATCCGTTGGAGAGTTCCAACGCGGGGTCAGATATAGCCCTTCCAGGGGGTAAACATGGGCCATATCTGACCCCGCGTTGCTTCTAACGCGGGGAGGTGCTGTTGCCTGCGTCACGGGTCGGCCGTCACATGCCGTAAGATGGACGGGTTGCGCGAACGTTCGGCGTTCTGCGGCCTACGTCACACAGCGGATTCTTCAAACGGGAAAAACCCGAATTTTGTGTGCAAAAGCCGCCCGTGCTCCGGCACCGGCGCAACCACAACAGCAACACCCCAACCCACAAGGAACAGCTGTGCCGCAAAGTACCCCCACAGATCTCAAGAACCAGACGGCCTCAACCACCGCCGTCGGTTCCTCCCTCAGCGCCGAGGGATACAAGAAGACCCTGAGCCGCCGCCACGTCACCATGATCGCCATGGGTGGCGCCATCGGCGTCGGCCTCTTCATGGGTGCCGGTGGCCGCCTGGCCTCCACCGGCCCGGCCCTGATTTTCTCCTACGCCATTGCCGGCGTCATCGCTTACCTGCTGATGCGCGCCCTCGGCGAACTCATCATGTACCGCCAGACCTCCGGTTCCTTCGTGAGCTACGCCGGCGAGATGTTCGGCAAGAAGGGCGCCTACCTCTCCGGTTGGATGTACTTCATCAACTGGGCCATGACAGGCATCGCCGAGCTCATTGCGATCGGTCTGTACTTCCAGTTCTTCTTCCCCAACGTGCCGATCGAACTGTCCGCCATCGCAGCATTGGTGCTGCTTGTGGCCGTGAACCTGTTCAGCGTCAAGGCATTTGGCGAGTTCGAATTCTGGGCATCCTGCCTCAAGGTTGCCGCGATCGTCATCTTCCTGGCTGTTGGCACCTTCATGGTTGTCACCAACGCCAAGGTCGGTGAGGGTCACGCGTCCGTGGCCAACCTCTTCCATGACGAAGGCGGCATGTTCCCCAAGGGCGGCCTCGTGATGATCCTCGTCCTCAACGCCGTGATCTTCGCCTACAACGCCATCGAGCTCGTCGGCATCACCGCAGGTGAGATGGAAAACCCGGAACGTGAAGTTCCCAAGGCGATCCGCGCCGTCGTGCTCCGCATCGTGGTGTTCTATGTCGGATCCGTGTCCCTGCTCGCGATGCTGCTGCCCTCTGACCAGTACAAGGCCGGTACCTCGCCGTTCGTGACGGTGTTCGGGCAGATGGGCCTGGGCTGGATGGGTGATGTGATGAACATGATCGTCATCACCGCAGCGCTGTCCTCCTGCAACTCCGGCCTGTACTCGATCGGCCGCATCTTCCGCACCATGGCCAACAACGGGCACGCCCCGCAGTGGCTGACCAAGATGTCCTCACGCCACGTGCCGTATGCGGCGATCCTGGCCATCGGCGGTGTCTACCTGGTGGGTATCCTGCTGAACATTTGGCTCGGTGGTTCGCACGCCTTCGATCTCGCCTTGAACACTGCGTCCATCGGCGTGATCTTCACGTGGGGTTCGATCTTCGCAAGCCAGATCGCCCTGCGCCACAAGAAGGGCAAGGTCTCTTCCCTGCCGATGCCCGGTTCGCCGTGGACCAGCTGGCTTGGCCTCGTGGCGCTGCTGGCCATCACTGTGCTCATCGGTTTCGACACCATGACCGACAAGGCCACGGGGGAGGTCTTCCTCTTGGGCCTCTGGACCCTCGCAACCATTCCGTTCTTCGCCTTGGTGCTGTGGCTTGGCTGGCAGAAGGTCAAGAACAACGAGCCCAAGAGCGAGCTGTTCAGCTAGCCCTTATTAAGGCTCGACGGCGGGTGCCTCCTTCCGGTGATTACGTCACCTGGAGGGGCGCCCGCCGTTTGCATTAATTGCCCCGAAGGTACTTGGCGAAATGCTCCTCGATGCGCCGCCACGCTTCCGGGGCAGAGGCGGGATCCGGCTTGATTCCCATGACCCGCATCAGTGGGCGGAGGGGCTTGGGGCCAACCGGCGCGTCGTTCATGAAGGCGTGGCCCGCCGTCGGAAATTCCTTGACGTCGTGCTTGATGCCGAGGCTGCTCAAGGCATGCTCCAATTTGGCGGCGGCACCCGGCAGGGTCCGGTCTTTGGCCCCGTAGTTGGCGACCACGGGGCAGGCACCTTCGAGGGCGCTGTGCAGGTCCCGCGGCAGTTGCCCGTAGTTCACCGACGCGGCGTCGAAGCCGTCGTTAGCGGACAGGAGCGCGAAAGCGCCGCCCATGCAGAAACCGATGACCCCCACCTTCCCGGTGCACCTTTCATCCTCCCGCAACCATTCCTGGGCGGTGGCTATGTCCGTGAAGGCCCGTCCTGTGCCAGAGAGCATGGAGCGCATGGTGGCGACCAGGCAGCGTCGTGGACCGCCGTCGCTGTACAGGTCCACAGCGAGGGTGAGGTAGCCGGCTGCCGCCAGGCGGTCTGCTTGACGAAGCATCACATCGTTCAGTCCAAAGGCTTCGTGGATCATCACCACCCCAGGGAAGGGGCCATCCCCCGTGGGCTCGGCGAGGTACCCCTGAAGGGCAGTGGAGCCTCCCGCAACCTTGCTCCTGGCGCTCAAATCGATGGTGACCATGGGTGCGGCCCTCCTTCTGGTTCCAGCGGATGAAGCTTTTTGTCAGGGCCCAAGGATAGGCTCGACGCATGCAATTACCCACCACTTTGACGCAGCATACCAACGCCGAACCGGTGAAGCCCGGGAAGGCGGAGTCACTCTGATGGCGGCAGCGAGGGTTGCCGCCCCGAAGATTTCCCCGGTGCGGTTGGAAGAACTGCGTGACGACGACGCCCCGGACTTCCAGCGTGGCGAAAGATACGACGGCGTCCGGCTCACCAGGGTTTCCGCGGACGGCGAGGAACTCAGTGGTGCGGACTTCATTGAGTGCGAATTCAACGGGGTGTCCTTCAACGAGGCACAACTGCGTGGGGCGACGTTCCGGGAATGCATTCTGGCCGAGCCGTATGCGCCCGTACTGATGGCTGCGCGCACCTCCTGGCAGGACGTGGAGATCACCAACCCACGGTGGGGTTCGGCTGAACTCTACGAGGGCACCTGGCGTTCCGTCCGGATCGACGGCGGCAAGCTGGACTACGTGAACCTCAGGGGCTCCAAGCTCATGGACGTCCAGATCTCGGATTGCATCATTAACGAGCTCGACCTCGGTGGTTGCACGGGAACGCGGGTGGCTTTGAAAAACTGCACCATCGGCACCCTGGATGTCACAGGTGCCAAGCTCAAGGACGTAGACCTGCGGACCTCGGAGTTCCGCGGAATCAATGGACTGGCCGGACTTGCCGGGGTGGTCATCGACGATTACCAGCTGAGCTTGATGGCCCCCTTGTTGGCCGGACACTTGGGTATCCGGGTGGTTTGAGGCGGCGAAGGGGTGGTCCTGCGGGCAGCTTCATCTGTTGACCGTCCCGCTGGGCCGTGTAATCTTTATAGAACGAACGGTCGGTATATTATTCCGTGCCGGTCCCTTTACTTTCGCGAAGGATGTTCTCATGGTCGAGGCTTTTCTTGTTGGCGGCGCTCGTACGCCTGTCGGGCGCTATGGCGGGGCGCTGTCCTCTGTCCGCCCCGACGACCTCGCAGCACTGGTGGTCCGGGAAGCGGTGGCGCGAGCCGGCGTCGACCCTGACGCCATTGACGAGGTAATCCTCGGCAACGCCAACGGTGCCGGTGAGGAGAACCGCAACGTGGCCCGCATGGCAACCCTCCTTGCCGGACTTCCCCTCCACATCCCCGGAATCACCGTGAACCGCCTCTGCGCCTCCGGCCTGAGTGCCATCATCATGGCCAGCCAGATGATCAAGTCCGGCGCTGCGGACATCGTGGTGGCCGGTGGCGTCGAGTCGATGAGCCGGGCCCCGTGGGTGCAGGAGAAGCCCGCGACAGCGTTCGCCAAGCCGGGCCAGATCTTCGATACCTCCATCGGCTGGCGTTTCGCCAACCCGCTCTTCACCAAGGGCGAGCTGTCGCGCGACGGCAAGATGACCTACTCCATGCCGGAGACTGCCGAAGAAGTGGGCCGCGTGGACAACATCTCCCGCGAGGATGCAGACGCTTTCGCGGTTCGTTCGCATGAACGCGCCCTGGCGGCCATTGCCGGTGGTCGCTTCAAGGACGAAATCGTCCCTGTCACCGTCAAAACCCGGAAGTCCGAAACCGTAGTGGACACCGACGAAGGCCCACGCGAGGGAACCACCATGGATGTCCTTGCCGGGCTTCGTCCCGTGGTCCCGGGCGGTTCCGTGGTGACCGCAGGCAATTCGTCCACCCTCAACGACGGCGCCTCGGCCATCATCGTCGCCTCTGAGGCCGCCATCCAGAGATTCGGCCTCACGCCCCGCGCCCGAATCATCGACGGTGCATCCGCCGGCTGCGAACCGGAAATCATGGGTATCGGCCCCGTCCCGGCAACGCAGAAGGTCCTGGCCCGGACCGGGCTTACCGTGGACCAGCTTGGAGCCGTGGAACTCAACGAAGCCTTCGCCACGCAGTCCTTGGCAAGCATGCGTCGCCTGGGGCTGGACCCGGACATCGTCAACAACGACGGCGGTGCCATAAGTTTGGGACACCCCCTCGGTTCCAGCGGCTCACGGATCGCGATTACCCTGCTGGGCCGTATGGAGCGCGAACTCGCCTCGGCGACCGGACCCAAGCTGGGTCTGGCCACCATGTGCATCGGCGTGGGCCAGGGCACCGCAATGCTGTTGGAAGGCGTGTAATGGCACTGAACCCTGAAGACTTCACGGCGCTCCTGATTGAAGAGCGCGAGGACAGGCTCATCGTTCTTCTGAACCGTCCCGAGGTCCGCAACGCGATCGACCAGACGATGGTGGATGAACTCCACGCGGTGTGCGCCGAGTTGGAGCGCAACCCGAAAGTGCTGATCATCGCCGGAACCGATGGGGTGTTTGCCTCGGGTGCCGACATCGGGCAGCTGCGGGAACGACGCCGGGATGACGCGTTGCAGGGCATCAATTCAACGATCTTTGTCCGTATCGCCAAGCTGCCCATGCCGGTCATTGCAGCCCTTGACGGATACTGCCTGGGTGGGGGAGCCGAGCTCGCTTACGCGGCAGACTTCCGGATCGGGACGCCGAGTGTCCGGATCGGAAACCCGGAGACGGGCCTGGGCATCCTGGCTGCCGCCGGTGCCACGTGGCGCCTCAAGGAACTCGTGGGGGAACCGAAAGCCAAGGAGATCCTCCTGGCCGGTGCCGTGTTGCGGGCAGAGGAAGCGCTCCGGATCAATCTCATCACCTCCATTGTTGAAGCGCCGGAGCTGATGGACGCAGCGCATTCACTTGCCGACAGGATCGGCCGCCAGGATCCGATGGCCGTTCGCATCACCAAGTCGGTGTTCCATGCCCCGGCTGAAGCCCACCCCCTGATCGACACCTTGGCGCAGGGAATACTCTTCGAATCCCAGGCAAAGTTTGATCGCATGCAGGCTTTCCTCGACAAAAAGTCTTCGGACAAGAAGAACGCAAACGAAGTTACCCAGGACAGGACCCAGAAATGACAGCCGTTCCCTCCATCCCGCACGTAGTCGGAGTGCTGGGCGGTGGCCGGATGGGCGCCGGCATCGCGCATGCCTTCCTCATCAAGGGCGCCACGGTGGTCGTGGTGGAGCGCGATCACGAGGCTGCAGCGGGCGCCCACGGACGCGTGGCAGAAGCCGTCGCGAAATCCGCAGCCCGCGGCACACTCAGCGAATCGGCCGAAGAAGCCATGTCCCGCTTCAGCACCTCCACGGACTACGAGTCCTTCATTCACTGCGGCCTGGTGGTGGAAGCAGTCCCCGAGGATTTCGACCTCAAGGTCACAGCGCTGAAGGCCGTGGAAGACCACCTGTCAGGGGATGCGTTCCTGGCTTCAAACACCTCCTCGCTGTCCGTGACGGGACTCGCAAATGAACTCCGCAGGCCCGCCTACTTTGTGGGACTGCATTTCTTTAATCCGGTGCCCGCCTCCACGCTGATTGAAGTGGTGCTGGCCAAAGAGACGTCTCCCGAACTCGCTCAAGCAGCGAAAAACTGGACCGAGGCACTTGGCAAGACCGCCGTCGTCGTTAATGACGCTCCAGGGTTTGCGTCCTCAAGGCTTGGTGTGGCCATTGCCCTGGAGGCGATGCGCATGGTGGAGGAGGGTGTCGCGTCCGCCGAGGATATCGATGCCGCGATGGTGCTGGGCTACAAACACCCAACGGGCCCGCTGAAGACCACGGACATTGTGGGGCTGGATGTCCGGCTGGGGATCGCCGAGTACCTGCACTCCACTCTGGGCGACCGTTTCGCCCCGCCGCAGATCCTGCGCGACAAAGTGGCCCGCGGCGAGCTGGGCCGAAAATCCGGCAAGGGCTTCTTCGACTGGAACGACTAAGCGTTGGAGCCGGTTAGGCTAACCGGGTGACTTCTATTGAACCCATCACCCTGACCGGCAACTTCGTGACCCTCGAGCCGTTGGCGCCGGAACACCACGACGGGCTGGTGGACGCCACCCGCGACGGGGACCTGTGGAAGCTTTGGTACACCTCCGTTCCCACGCCTGACGGAATGGCCGCGGAGATCGAACGCCGCCTGTCGCTTCAGGAGGCAGGTTCGATGCTGCCCTTCGCCACGCGGCTCAACGCCACGGGCAAGCTCATCGGCATGACCACTTACATGAACATCGACGCCGACACCCCGCGGGTCGAGATCGGGTCCACCTGGAATGCGGCGTCGGCGCACGGCACGGGAACCAACCCGGATTCGAAGTTGCTGCTGCTCCGGCACGCGTTTGAAACCCTGGGCTGCCCGGCCGTCGAATTCCGCACGCACTGGCTGAACCACCAGTCCCGCGAGGCGATTGCCCGCTTGGGGGCCAAGCAGGACGGGGTGCTCAGGAACCACTCTCGTACCAAGGATGGCGTGCTGCGCGACACGGTGGTGTTCTCCATCCTTGAGCACGAATGGCCAGCGGTGCGGAACGGCCTGGAGTACCGGCTGGCCAAGTACGGGGCGTAGCCAACAGGGTGACTACAGTCCGGAAGCCGAGGTTCAGTCTCCGCACAGCTATCATCACCATCGTCCATATCCTCTACCGCCGGCGGGGCAAGGCATGAACGCCCTGCTGCGAGGTCTTTCCCCGCTTCCCGGCAGGCGTAATCTAGCCACACATTGCCCCGGTATGCGGCCGACTGGTGGGCGAGCCGCGACATCCGCGAACAGCTGAAGCTCGGATTGCCGGAGCCCCATCACCGCATAAAAAAGGGGATTAGTCATGGCAAAGCAAAATTCACGACGCCGGATCCCGGCTTTGGTCGGCGGCCTCGCCATCGCGGCGCTCACGCTGGGGTTCACCGCCGCTCCTGCCACCGCAGCGCCGCCGCTGGACTATGTCGCGCTGGGTGATTCGTACACCGCGGGGACGGGGGCGGACGGGCCCACGCGAACTGCAGTCTGCTGGCAGAGCAGCGGAGGCTACGTTGACCTCGTTGATGCTTCAGCGAGGGTGGATCTCATAACCAACGCTGCTTGCCACGGCTCTCTCCTGGCCTTCGATCCGCTGAACCCGAGTCCGTTCTACAACGGTGCACCGACTGTCGCGGAGCAAATCGCCGGCTTGGCCTTCAGCCAGGCACTGTCCGGTGACATTGATCTGGTGAGCATCACAGCCGGAGCCATTGATGGGGGTAGCCTGCTGGCACTTCAGGCCTGCTCCACCCCGAACACACAGGCCTGTGCGGCAACCGTCGCCGGAATCATCCAGAACCTCGGGAGTCTTGAAGGCGGACTGGAACTTACCTACCAGTCGATCCAGGCCGCCGCTCCGAACGCAACGATCGTTGTCATGGGATACCCGCGTCTGTTCGATCCGTCCCGGGGGAATATTGTGATCGGCGGGGTTACCGTTGTGCCGGTTACTAACCAGATCACAGTGAACACGGCCGTGAATGCCCTCAATGCCACCATCGCGAAGGCCGTGGCGGAGAGCGGGACCAACGCCGTGTTCGTTGACGTGACCAAGCGCTTCCTGGGCCATGCAGTGAATTCGGACAATTCATGGATCGTACTGGACTTGGCGCAGCTGCAGGCGGATGCCAACTTCCACCCGAACGACGCCGGACATCAGGCCTACGCGTCAGCACTGCTCTCCACGATTAAACCCACCAAGCTGGTGAAACAGTAATTGACGTTGCCAACCCGCTGATCCGTTGCTGGCCAACAACGGATCAGCGGGTTCACCACGGGGTCGTGCATGTGTGCTTAGCTGGCTCCTATGGACGGGACTTCTTCAACCCACCAAAGCGTCCACTGGGACGGCGCTGTCAACGCTTGGAGGATCGCCGGCGACGTGTACCGGATGGGCCGCCACGAATGGGTCACCGGTACCGGTTGGCAGCAGATGTACGACGACGGCGTCCGCACCGTGATCGACCTGCGCGCCTCGCGGGAGCGGCGGCAACGCGACACCGATCCCGAGGTGCCGGACGATGTGAAGGCGCGGATCGCCGTCGTACATTGCCCAACGGAGGATCCGGACCATGGGCGCTTCAGCGAGCTGTTCGGCCCGTACTTGAAGGACCCGGCACAGTATGGCGACTATTTGCAGCTGTTCGGGGAGAAAATCGCGGCGGTGTTCAAGGCAATAGCTGCCTCGCCGGGCAAAGTGGTGGTGCACTGTTCAGCCGGCCGGGACCGCAGCGGAATGATCGCGTTGATGCTGCAGCGGCTTGCAGGGTTCACCGATGACGAGATCCTTCGGGGCTACGAACTCGCGGCACGGGGGATCAACGAGAGGCACCGTACGCACGGGGCGCCCCATGTCCACGATCCCTATCTTCCCGATGAGCAGCTCGAGGCCTTGCTGGCGGAGCGCACGCAGAGTCTGCGGCTTTTCCTGGCATCGATTGATGTTGGAGGTTTCCTGAAGGCCAATGGTCTTAGCGATCGGGAGGTAACGGCAGTACTCACAAAACTCCGGTGACGCGGCGCTGCTAACATGCTGAGTTGACTCACTCCCGACCCCGGACGGAACCGCATGACTCACGGCGCCCGTGTCACCATCGTGACCCGAACCAAGAACCGACCCCTTTTCCTTGCCCGCGCGCTGGATGACATCTTTGGGCAAACCTTCCAGGACTTTGAGCTGGTCATCGTCAACGACGGTGGCGACCCGTCCGACGTCGATCGCCTCACCTCCCAGCGGCCGGAAATCGAGAGGGAACGCATCACTACGCTGCACCACTCCCAATCGGTGGGAATGGAAGGGGCATCAAACGCCGGCGTGAAAGCGGGCACGGGCGAGTTTGTGGTGATTCACGATGACGACGACTTCTGGGCGCCCGACTTCCTCGCCCGCACCGTGGCGTACCTTGACGACTCCGCACACGCCGACGAGACCGGCGTGATGGTTCGGACGGAAATCGTCATCGAGGAACTGGTGGGCGACCGGATCGAGCCCGTCCGACGCGAAATCTTCTGGGCCGGAATGCGGCAGATAACCCTCTCGGACATGCTGAAGATCAACCGGGCGGTGCCTATTTCTTTCCTGTACCGCCGCAGTGTTCATGAAGCGGTGGGCTTCTACAACGAGGACCTGCCTGTGGTGGGCGATTGGGAGTTCCACCTGCGCGTATTGAGCCACTCGCGGGTGGGCTTTCTCGACGGCGAACCCCTCGCCTTCTGGTCCCAGCGGCCCGAATCCGAAGGGCACGACGGCAACAGCATTTTCGCCAAGGCGGCCGAGCATGCCCACTACGATGCCCTGGTCCGTGATGAACATCTTCGCGATGACGTTGCCCGCAACGGCCTTGGCACCGTGCTCTACCTGACCCGGGTCCTGGCCGAGCAGGAGGAACTTATCGTTGCCCAGCAGCGTCGCCTGGATGACACCACGGCCAAACTTGACCACATCCTTGACCGCATCGAAGCCCTCAACCATACGGTCGTGACGCGGACCAGCGTGGGGGAGTTCCTGAAAAAGCCCATGCTGCTGGCAAGGAAGCTCGGCCTCCGCAGCTGACGCTCGCTCACATCCCGCGTGTATGGGTTGGACGCTCGCTCGTGTTCCCGGGGGTTGGGCTGGACGCTCGCTCACAACCCGCGGGTTTGGGTTGGACGCTCGCTCACGTTCCCGGGGGTTTGGGCTGGACGCTCGCTCATGTTCCCGGGGTTTGGGTTGGACGCTCGCTCGACGCCAAGTTCGGCGCCAAATAGCCAAGCCCAAAGCAACCAAGCAAGGGTCGGTCCCACTCACAGTGGGGCCGGCCCTTCCTCGCGCATTGAGGCCAACCGCGGCAAATTCCTGCTGTACTCTCCCGGGCATTCATGTACCCTGTATATATTACCGAACGGCCGGTCAGTAATGTTGGCGATTGAGTCAACACCGACCGTGCCGATCTCACGTGCCTTGGAAGGACCCGTCGACGATGACCACTACCGCAGTCGCCCCGGAAACCACAGCCGTTGCCACCGTGCCCAGCTTCGTCAGGAATGCCTGGTGGACTCCGGCAGCTGATGCGAAGAAAGTCCCGGTCCGCGATGCCAGCACCGGAGAAGTCCTGGCGAACGTGAGCACCGACGGACTGGACCTGGCCGCCGTCGTCGATTTCGCACGCACCACAGGCCAAGCCGAACTCGGAAAACTGACGTTCCACCAGCGCGCGCTCAAGCTCAAAGAGCTCGCCATGTACCTCAACGGCCGCCGCGAGGAACTGTACGCATCCTCGTCGCAGAGCGGTGCCACCAAGATCGACAACATGATCGACATCGACGGCGGCATCGGCGTGCTCTTCACGTTCGGCTCCAAGGGCCGCCGCGAACTGCCCAACTCGCAGGTTGTGGTGGACGGTCCCATGGAAATCCTGTCCAAGGACGGCTCGTTCGCCGGCGAGCACATCTACACCCGCATCCCCGGCGTTGCCGTTCAGATCAACGCCTTCAACTTCCCGGTGTGGGGCATGCTGGAAAAGTTTGCCCCCGCGTTCCTGGCCGGCGTCCCCACGATCGTGAAGCCGGCGACGCCCACCGGCTACATTGCCGCGGACGCCGTCCGGGCGATCGTCGAGTCCGGGATTCTGCCTGAGGGGTCCATCCAGCTGATCTCCGGTTCCGCGCGGACCATCCTGGACGAACTGGACTATCGCGACCTCGTCTCCTTCACGGGTTCGGCGTCAACGGCCAATTCCCTGAAGTCACATCCGAACGTTGTCCAAGGCGGCGTTCGGTTCACTTCGGAGACGGACTCGCTCAACGCTGCCATCCTCGGCCCCGACGCCGTTCCAGGCACCCCCGAGTTTGACGCTTTCGTCAAGGCCGTCGTCACGGAGATGACCGTCAAGGCCGGCCAAAAGTGCACGGCCATCCGCCGGGTGCTGGTCCCCAAGTCCTTGGTCTCCGAAGTGGCCGCCGCCATCGGCGCGCGCATCACGGAACGCGTCGTGGTTGGCGACCCCCGCGCCGAAGGCGTCACCATGGGCGCCTTGGCCTCGTTGGAACAGCTCGCCGACGTTCGGGCTGCTGTTCAGTCAATGCTCGACGCCGGAGGTGAACTTGCGTACGGAAGCCTGGATTCGCCGTCGGTCACCTCGGTTGGAGGCGCCGTAGGTGTCGTCGAGGACGGGGCGTTCATGTCGCCGGTTCTCCTGAGTTGGAGCGATGCCGAAGCCGAAGAAGTGCACTCGCTGGAAGCCTTCGGGCCTGTTTCCTCGGTCCTTGGCTATAACGACGTCGCCGACGCCGTGCGGCTGGCCGCCCGTGGTTCAGGCTCATTGGTGGCCTCGGTGTGCACCAATGACCCCGCCGTCGCACGCGATTTGGTGACTGGAATCGCCGCCCACCATGGCCGTGTGCACATGCTCAACCGCGAGGACGCACGTTCCTCCACGGGCCACGGTTCCCCTGTTCCCCACCTCGTCCACGGCGGTCCTGGCCGCGCCGGCGGTGGCGAGGAGCTGGGCGGCATCCGCTCCGTGCTGCACCACATGCAGCGCACTGCCATCCAAGGTTCACCCAACATGCTCACGGCAGTCACGGGCCAGTGGCACACAGGTGCCGATCGGAACTTCACCCTCGAAACCGAGGGTGAGCACCCGTTCCGCAAGTCCCTTGCCACGTTGCGTATTGGCGACGCCGTACGTTCGGAGCTGCGCCAGGTCTCGCTTGAAGACATCACTGCCTTTGCGAATTCCACGGGCGATACCTTCTACGCCCACACCAACCAGGAAGCCGCGGAGGCCAACCCGTTCTTCCCGGGCATCGTGGCGCACGGGTACCTGCTCCTGAGCTGGGCCGCCGGGTTGTTCGTGGAGCCGGCTCCGGGTCCCGTCCTGGCCAATTACGGCTTGGAGAACCTGCGCTTCATTACGCCCGTGGCTGCGGGCGACTCCATCCGCGTAACCCTCACGGCCAAGAAGATCACTCCGCGCGAGACCGACGAATACGGCGAGGTTGCCTGGGACGCTGTCCTGACCAACCAGAACGATGAGATCGTGGCAACCTACGACGTCCTGACCCTCGTCGAGAAGTAACCCTCTCTCACATCCCCCGGGATTGGGGCGGACGCTCGCTCATACAACCGACGAAACGCCTTTCCACGCGCTGTGGTAAGGCGTTTCGCGTGTGGGTTGTGCGCGAGGGGTTGGGCTCAAACCGGGGGGATGTGCGCGAGCGTGCGCCGAAAGCAGGGGGGATGTGATTGGGGGTTGGGCTCAAACCGGGGGGATGTGCGCGAGCGTTGGGCTCAAACGCCGGGGATGTGCGCCGGCGTCAGGCGGCGCTGTGGAGGCCGTCGAAGGCCATGGTGATGACGTCGTCGGCGAGCTTTTCGGGGGACAGCGAGCCGCCGGGCTTGTACCACTCCACGATCGAGTTAATGGTGCCGAACAGCAGCCGGGTCACGGTGCGGGGATCGATGTCCTGGCGCAGCGAGCCGTCGTCGCGGGCCGCGGAAATCAAGGCAGCCACCTTGTGGTCGAAAGCGCGACGACGTTCCAGTGCGTCGCGTTCGATCTCCGTGTTGCCCCGCAGCCGCAGCAGCAAGGTGACGAACGGCAGCCGATCCACCAGCACGGCGATGGTCTGTCGGAGCACGAATTCCAGCCTTACGTCGGCAGGTCCGGAGGTGGCCGCGGGCTCCTCCAGGATCGCCTCCAGGCCACCCAGCGCGTGGTCCAGGGCGAGCTTCAGGAGATCGCCCTTGGACGGCACGTGGTGGTAGATGGCTGACTTGGAGATCCCCAGGTTCTCGGCCAGTATGCCCATGGACGTAGCGTCGTAACCGTGCCGGTTGAAGACGTCGACGGCGATGCGGAGCACCGACTGTTGGTCATAACCGGGCCGTCCGCGCTTGGTGGTGGTCTCAGTAGGCATGCTGGCATTTTCTCACGTTCTGAACGGCAGAAGCCGCTAGCCCTTGGGGCGCATGTCGTAGATCCGGCGGAGTTTGCCGTTGGACCGCTCAAGGGAACCGGGCTCAACGACGTCAACGACGCAAGAGGACCCAACGTGAATCTTGATCTGCTCCCGCAAGGTGTGTGCCGCCGTCGTACCGGCCTCAACGGGGACGGACTCGCGGCGCTCAATGCGGACCGTCAGCGAGTCCATGCGCTTGCCCTCGGGCCGGGTGATTTCCAGCTGGAAGTGCGGGCTGAGCTCGGGGATGCGCAGCGCGATTTCCTCGATCTGCGAGGGGAAGAGGTTCACGCCGCGCAGGATGATCATGTCGTCGCTGCGCCCCGTGATGCGGCCCATGCGGCGGTGTGCGGGGCGGGCGGTGCCGGGAAGCAGGCGGGTGAGGTCCTTGGTGCGGTACCGGATGATGGGCAGGGCTTCCTTGGTCAAGGAGGTAAAGACCAGCTCACCGGGCTCGCCATCGCCAAGGACCGTGGAGTGGTCGAACGGATCGATGATCTCAGGGCGGAAGTGGTCCTCCCAGATATGGCAGCCGTCCTGGGTTTCAACAGCTTCACCGGCGACACCCGGGCCCATGACTTCGGAGAGTCCGTAGATGTCCGAGGCCTTGATGTTCATGGTGGTTTCGAGTTCGTGGCGCATTTCCTCGGTCCACGGCTCGGCACCCAGAACGGCGTACTTGAGTGACGTGGAGGTGGGGTCGATGCCCATGTGGGCCATGGCGTCGGCGATGGTCAGCAGGTAGGTGGGCGTGGCCAGGATGGCGTCCGGCTTGAAGTCCTGAATGAGCTGGATCTGGCGTTCGGTCTGGCCCCCGGACATGGGGATGACGGTGCAGCCGAGTGCTTCGGCGCCGGCGTGAGCGCCGAGACCGCCCGTGAACAGGCCGTAACCGTACGCGTTGTGGACCTTCATGCCGGGGCGGACGCCCGAGGCACGCAGGGAGCGGGCCACCAGCGTGGCCCAGTTGGCGAGATCGTTCTTGGTGTAGCCGACCACCGTGGGGCGTCCTGTAGTGCCGGAGCTGGCGTGGATGCGGGCCACCTGGTCCTGCGGCACGGCGAACATGCCGAACGGGTACTCCAGGCGGAGGTCTTCCTTGGTGGTGTACGGGAACTTGCCGAGGTCGCTCAGTTCGCGCAGGTCCGACGGATGGACTCCGGCTTCGTCGAACTTCCGCTTGTACAACGGCACGCGGTCGTAGGCGTAGGCCACCGTGTGCTGGAGGCGGGTGAGTTGCAGGGCCTCGAGCTCATCGCGGGAGATGGTCTCTTCACGGTCCAGCACGGCATCTGAGGGCGATACGGGTGCGGCCACGGTGTTCTGGGTCATGAGGTTTCCTACTTCTTGGAGATGGTCCGGCTGCGGCCGCGGAACTCAGCGATGAGCTCCCCGGGCTGGGCGTCGGCAGTGGAGGGGGCGTCGGCGTCGGGGGCGGCAGCGAAGATCTGGATGTCGTACAGACCGCTCCTGCCGGTACTTGCGCGTCGGTTTGCAACGGCGGTAATCACCTGACTCTGGAAGGCCGGCTTGATGAAATTGATGTCGACGCCGGAGGCTACCGTGATGGAGGCCGCCTCCTCGGGCGTCGGGTTGGCCGGGTTGCAGGCCAGGGCGAAGGCGGTGTCACCGAAGGCAAAGATCATTCCGCCGTGGGCCATGCCGAAGCCGTTGAGCATCTCCTGCCGGAGGTGCATGCGGATGGTGGCGTGGCCGTCGTCGAGCTTGAGGACCTCGATGCCCATCCATTCGGACGCGTAGTCGTTCGTCAGGATGTGGTGCGAAGCACCGGAGAGGGTTGTTTCAACCATGCGTCATTGCCTCCAGCTTTATTTACCGAATGTTCATTAGGTAATCCCAGATCGCGCCACGTGTCAAGACTGGGCCACGATTCGTCCGGGCCTAGTAGCCTCAAGTGCATGCCCGAAATTGAGCTCCCGATTATCACAGACCGCCTGATCCTTCGCCGCTTCGAGGTCGATGACCTGGAACGCTTCCACGGATACCAGTCCCTGCCCGAAACCGCGCGGTTCCTTTTCCGCCACGAATTGACCAAGACCAAGTCCATGGAAGTGCTGGGCCGCTACGCCAACTTCGAGTTCAACCAGGAGGGGGACTGGGTGTGCTTGGCCATCGAGCGCCAGGACCAGCCCGGCCTGATCGGCGAGGTCGTGCTGAAGTGGCTCGAGGGGACAGGCCAGGCTGAGCTGGGCTGGATTCTGCACCCGGATGCACGCGGCCACGGCTTCGCCACCGAAGCGGCCGAGGCCGTCCTCCGACTCGCTTTTGAGCACTTGTCCTTCCATCGCGTCGACGCCAAGCTTGATGCCCTTAACGAGGGATCGGCGGGAATTTGCCAGCGGTTGGGCATGCGCCTGGAAGCGACCTTGGTGGATAACTGGCACTACAAGGGTCAATGGGCCACGGAGAACATCTACGCGATCCTGGACTCCGAGTGGCGCAACCGGCACCGCCCCTGGACCCGGAGCGTCAGCTGACCGGCCATGCCTTGTGGTGCTTCAGCTGTTCCGTCAGCTGGGCCGCGGCCAGGGGTCTGCTGAAGTAGTACCCCTGGCCGCTGGTGCAGCCGATGCCCAACAGGTACTCGGCCTGCTCCGCGGTCTCGATGCCTTCCCAGACCGCATTCAATCCACATGCCTTGATGAGTTGCAGCACCGCGGCAAGCAGGGCAGGCTGCGATGGATCGCTGCCGAGGGCTGAGAGCAGCGTGCGGTCTACCTTGACCGTGTCCACCGGCAGTTGCCGCAGGTAGCTGATGGACGAATACCCCGTGCCGAAGTCGTCGATTTCAAGTCCAACCCCCAGCCGGCGCAGGCTGTTCAGCGTGTAACGGTCCAGGTCGTTGCCCTGGATCACCGCGCTCTCGGTCAGCTCCAGGACCAGAAGGGATGGGTCAAGCCCGGCGGCCGACAACGCCTCCCGCACGTCCTCGACGAACTCCAGCCGCTGCAGGTCCGCTGCCGAAACGTTGATGCGCATGCTGAAGTTGTGGCTCGCCGTGAGGGGGTCGCTGCGCCATTGCTTCAACTGCTCGACGGCGGTGCGGAGCACCCAGCCGCCCAGGTCGGAGATCATTCCTGTTTCCTCGGCGATGGGGATGAACTCGTCGGGCATGATGAGCCCTCGGGTGGGGTGGTTCCAGCGGACCAAGGCCTCCACGCCTTCGATTTCGCGTGTGTCGAGCCTGATGATGGGCTGGTAGTAAAGAACCAGTTGGGATCCGGCGATCGCCTCTTTCAGCTCACCCACCAACTGGTTCCGCATTTGACGGGCGAGCAGCATCTCCGGCGCGAAAAGCTTGAGCTTGCCACGGCCGTCGGCTTTGGACTCGTACATGGCGATGTCCGCTTCCATCATGAGTTCCTCTGCGCTCTGGCCGGGATCGGCCATTCGCAGCCCCATGCTGACCCCGCACCGCAGGTGCTGGCCCTCGATCTCCATGGGTTCAACAACGTCAGCCAAGATGCGGTTGCCGATGACCGCGGCTTCGGCCGGGGTCACCCCGGGGATCAACACCGCGAATTCGTCACCGCCCATCCTCGCCACCATGTCCTGGTCCCGGACCGCTCCGCTGATCCGGTGCGCCACGGTTTCGAGGACCTTGTCTCCGATCGTGTGGCCGAGGGAATCGTTGATGGCCTTGAAGCCGTCCATGTCCAGCAACAGGATGGCGGCCCGCTTCTTTCCCTCGACTTCCTGGTTCTGAGCTTCGCTGAGGGCTGCAGCGAAGGCCGAACGGTTGCTCAGGCCGGTCAGGGGGTCCGTCATGGCCATGCGCCGCATTGCCTGATGCGCTTCGTTGAGCTGCTGGGTTCGGGCCTGCACCCTCTGCTCCAGCTCTTCGTAGACGATTTGAAGGTCCTCGGCCAGCAGGTTGGTGCCCATGATGACCGCGTCGATCTCGTCGCGTGCCTCGGAGATCTCGATCCTGGTGGTCAGGTCTCCTGCAGCGAGCCGGACGATGCCCTCAAGGAGCTGCCCCAAGCGCGGGTCGTTCCCGGAGTACATGCTTGCGTCGGCCACGTTCACGCCCCGTGCGGTCGGTCCTGCAGCCCAGCAACCTGCTGCAGGTATTCGCGGACGGCTGCACTCCGCTCCGGCAATGCGGCCTGGTCAAAGAGCTGGGCAGCGACGTCGGAGGCCGCAAAGCCTTCCTCGGTTCGACCCGAATCCAGCAGTGCGCGGGCAAGGAGGAAATGCGTTTCGGCTGCGGTTTGGGTGGCCAGGACAGAGGAACGTGCGCTCAACGGCTCGAGGATGGCCAGCGCTTCCTTCATATCGCCAATGAGGAAATTCCAGTGGGCGCGGACCAAGGACATCTCCAAGTGGTCGCGTTCGGAACCGCCCACGATGTCCGTTGCGAGTTCTGCCCTTTCGATGCAGCGCAAGGTGGCGGCGCCGTCGAGCTTGGCCTGGAGGCGCATCTCTGCCGAGGCGCGGTTGAAACGTGCCCAGAGATCGACGTCCTTCGACGGCGAGAGCCGTTCCGCGGCGAGGTCGTGGTACCGGCCGCCGTCGCTCACGCGATCGGCGAGAAACGCTACATTTCCGATGACCCAGTAGCCTTTACCCGCCGTGTCCTCATCGACGTCGTCGGTAATCAGCGTTTCCAGCACCAGGCATTCGCGCCACGCGTCCTCCAACAGCCGGCTTTCGGCCAAGGCTGCAATCAGCGCCCTCTGGGCGAGGATCTGGACGTACACCAGATCAGAGTCAAGTGATGCGAGCTTGGCGGCATCGGCAGCAGTCGCCGCCGCCTCTGCCAGCCGTCCCAGTCCTTGGAATGCCACGGCCACCATTGTTCCGGCTTTGGCGCCGAGTTCGGGCGACGATGCGGTGAAGCTATGGTCCTTGAGCTCCGTCGCCAGTTGCAGGAATTCCTCGATCCGTCCTTGGTCGCGGAGGCATTCGGCCTGGAGGTACAGCATGTTCCACCACGACTGCTCATCCCCGGCGGCGGAGGCCAAGCCCGCGGCTTCACCAGCCAGTCGAAAGGCCTGGTCAAAGTCCCGTTCCTTCCATTTGGCACGCGCCGTGAGGCCGGCCACAAGGTGCGCGGCGAGGTGGGGACTATTCATGTGCCCATTATCCATGTCATTGCCGAAGAAAAGCTCGTATAGTTTGCCCCGTGACTTTATTCAAGTCACGACCAACAATTCGCATCAGTACGAAAGGGCATAGCGGATGAAAAAATTTGCGGCAACCCTGCTCATGGCAGCGGTTCTGGCAGTAACGGGATTCGCTGCTCCGGCAAACGCCGAGCCTTCCCAGGACAGCACGGCAATCGGCTGGTGGCCGAACAGCACCACCACTACGAAGACGAACACCACCAGCATCGGGTGGTGGCCGAACTAAACATTGGGGGCGCCTCTCAAGGCCACTTGACATGAAATTGATGCCCCGGGCCTGAGCCCGGGGCATCAATTTTTGTTTCAGATTGTGTCGCGCATTAGTGACTTCCCGGGTGTGGCCGGGAGCGGGCATTGACAGGCCTGTCACAAGAACCTGTTGCCTACGGTCCGCCCACAGGCAGCTCCACGGACACGGTGGTCCCGGAGCCAAGCGTGGAGTCGAAAACCATGCGGCCCATGTGCCGGCTGACGATGTCGTGGGCGATGGCCAGGCCCAGCCCGCTGCCTGGAACGGCCGCCGAGGTGGCGTTCGAAGCGCGGTAGAACCGGGTCAGGATGTGGGGCAGATCGTGTTCCGGGATGCCCAGGCCGTTGTCCGCAATCTTCACCAGGGCTGCTTTTCCGCCTTCCTTCGACGACGACACTGCGCTGCTGATACCCACGCGTCCGCCCTCGGGCGTGAACTTGATGGCGTTGGCCACGATGTTCGTGAACACCTGCTCGAGCTTGGCCTCGTCGGCAGTGACCTCGATGTCTTCCGGGCTTTCGGTCACTGAAACGGACACGTGCCGGGATTCGGCCAGCGGTCGCAGGGTAGCCACCACCACCTGCAGGAGCTTGGCGATATCCACCGGTTTGAGGTCCAGGTTGCTGCCGTCCTGCATGGACACCGTCAGCATGTCCTCGATGAGCTTCCGGAGCCGGCTGGAGTTGCGGCCGATGACGTCCAGCATTTTGTTGATGCCTTCGGGAACCGGGCCGCCGGAACCGTCCTGGATCATGTCCAGGTAGGCCGTGATGGATGTCAGCGGGGTGCGCAATTCATGGTTCACCGTAGCCAGGAAGTCGGTCTTGGCCTTGTCCAATTGGCGGAGCTGGTGAAGGACACGCTGCTGCGCACTGATGAGGTGGCCTTGGATCAGCCCGTGCGCCACGTTGCCTGCTACGTGCTGCAGGAGGGCGATTTCGGCCCGTGTCCAGTCGTGGCGCTCTTCCACGGTGGACAGCAGGACAATGCCCATGGCGGATGCGCCTTCGCCGACTGGAAGAAGCACTGTGGAGACGGGCTTGAGTTCGCTGGACCAAGCTTTCAGGGCCTTGGCGATGTCCGATCCGGGGTCGCCCCGGTGGTCCGTCACAGCCAGGACATCAGCTGCAGTCCACAGTTTGTTGGCGACCTCGATGATGGTGTTTCCGCTGTCGCCGAGTCGTGCCGGGAGCATCGGCAGCCCGTCGCGGCTCCACTGGGCGCGGATGCTGGGGACCCGTTCGTCCTGGAAAGTAGCGAACCACACATGGTCCACGCCCAGGGCTTCGCCGAAACCGCGGACTACACGGTCCGCGATCTGCTGGGGATCGTTGGTCTCGCGAACCGCCGATGAGACACTCCTCAGGCTTTCACGCAGCGCCTCAACCTCGCCCCGGGAGCGCTCCCGCTCCGAGGACCGGCGAAGCAGTGTTTGCACTCTGTGGACGATCTCCATGCCGCGCACCGGGCCAATAACGTAGTCGGCGACGCGCCAGGACTCGATGGCCTTGACGTCGATAACCTCGTCTTCGTCGAGGAGCAGCAGGACCGGAACTCCGGGGCTGCGGAGCGATCGGCCAAGGGTGTTTCCGGCAACTATCACTGCGGGACTATGGCGCTGGAGCTCCAAGGCGAGTTCTTCGGCGTCCGCCGCACGGAAAACGTCGAAGCCCGCAGCTCCCAATGCCTCCGCTGTCACGGTCAGGCGGTCAGCCTCTGAATCCGCAACAACGACGGAAAGGGAATGCTGTATGTCGGCGCCCTTCTGGCCCACTGAGCCCCCTCCCTCTCTACCACCAACCATGGAAATTCCAGATGTGGCAACACCCTATCAGCGGCGTGAGGCGGTGCGGGTGCCCCGATGAAAATGCGCTGGATGAGTCGCATGTCACAGCTTTACTTTGTTCAAGGGATTCGACAGCCTTGAACAAGCACTGCAGCGCCGTGTGACCGGCACTGAACCGCAGGAGGAGCACCGTGGACCACCCCACCACACCGCAGGATCACCAGCAGGTGAAGTTTCAGCTTGACCTCGAAGAGTCCGGGATTTTGCGCCTGACCTGGCCGCGCGGCGCCAAGATCAAGGAGTCCGACGCCCAGCGCGCCATGGACCGGGTCAACGAGCTGTGTGGGCCCGAACGCCACCCCATGATCGTGGACATGGCCACCACGGACGACGTCACCCGCGGCGCAAGGTCGGTTTTCGCCAAGCCATGCCAAGCCAACCGTATTGCCCTTTGGGGTTCGTCTCCCGTGGACCGCGTCATTGCGAACTTCTTCCTGGGCATCATGAAGCCGCCATGCCCTACCAAATTCTTTACTTCCGAAACGGAAGCGCTGGAGTGGCTGGGACAGAGCTGAAGCACCCTTATATTTGGAGGATGTTCTCTGCGCTGAGGAAGTACCTGCTGATTCCACGCCTCATCAGGCTTTCCTCTGCGGCGCCGAAGGATCCACGGACGGCCTGGGACCGCTACTGGGGGAGTGTCCGCTCAACCGGTGCAACCGGCGATGTCCTCTGGGATTCCGGGAGCGACCACGAAATGAACGGCTATCTCCCCAAGCTGGCACAGCTGGATCCGTCCCTTCCCATAGTGGACGTTGGCTGCGGCAATGGCAGCTTCACCCGGCTCCTGGCGGAACATTTCCCCCTGGCCTTGGGACTCGACTACTCCGCCAATGCGGTGGAACGCGCACGCATGGAGTCGGCAGATGTTCCCTCGACGGCATTTGCAGTGTGCGACATGACCTCGCCTGACGCCCCCGGGACCGTGGCGAAGGCCTTGGCCGATGCCGGCTGGACGGGCGACGCCAACGTCTTCATCCGCGGCGTCCTGCACGTACTGGACCGCAACGGACGTGCGGCCTTGGCAGCGAACTTGCCGCCCGTCGTCGGACATCGTGGCGGCGTGTTCCTGGCCGAGACCAACTTCCGGGGCACGCCGGTGGACTACGTCAGTCATCTCGGCGCCACCCGGAAGTCGATCCCGGCACCACTGGAGTGGGCCATCCGGGGCTTGCCAATGCCCGGTCACTTCGGTGCCGCGCAACGCGCCAAGGCGTTCCCGACGTCGGACTGGAACCTTGTGGAGGACGGCGCGACCAACATCGAAACCCGTCCGCTGAGCAATCCCTCGACCCCCGACGTCATCCCCGGCTACTACGCCATCCTCCGCGCCCGCCAACCCAACTAGGGGACAGCAAACGTTCCACTGACGGCTCAGAGCGACGTTATCTGTCCCCTAGTTGGGTGAGGGGGAGGCGGTTACTTGAGGCCCGCCCCTGGGAGGAGCTCGGTGGCTCCGAGGGAGTCCGCCACGAACGCGTAATCCCAGGCCCGCTCGCGCCACTGGACGTACCGGCCGGAAGCGCCACCATGGCCACCGTCCATCTCGATCTTCATGACGATCGGCTCGCTGCCTGTCGATTCCGCACGCAATGCCTGGACCCACTTGGCAGGCTCCACATACAGGACCCGGGTGTCATTGAAGGATGTCACCGCAGCGATCTTGGGATAAGCGGCTGATCGCACATTCTCGTACGGCGTGTAGGACTTCATGTAGGCATAGGCTTCGGGATCGGTGATGGGATTTCCCCATTCCTCCCATTCCAATGCCGACAACGGCAGCTCCGGATCCAGGATGGTGGTCAAAGCATCCACGAACGGGACCTGTGCCACCACGGCAGCGTACTTTTCCGGAGCCATATTGGCGATGGCGCCCATGAGCAGCCCACCGGCTGAGCCACCCATGGCAGCAATCCGGTCCGGCGAGACCCAGCCGGAGCTTGCCAGCCAGTCGGTGGCCGCGATGAAGTCCGTGAAGGTGTTCTTCTTGCTGAGCTTCTTCCCGTCCTCGTACCAGTGCCGGCCGAGTTCGCCACCACCACGGATGTGCGCGATGACCATGACGATTCCGCGGTCCAACAGGGACAGCCGGGCCACCCCGAAGCCGGGGTCCATGCTCACTTCGTAGGAGCCGTACCCGTACACCAGGCCCGCTCCGGTCCCGTCTTGCTGGACAGAAGCGTGCCGCAGCACTGACAGCGGAACCCGGGTGCCGTCGTCGGCCGTCGCCCACTCACGGGTGGCCACGTAATCCGATGGCGAGTACCCGCCCAACACCGGGCTCTCCTTGCGCAGGAGCAAGTCGCCGGCGGGCAGTTCCGAAGTGGGCAGCACGAAGTCGTAGACGCGCGACGGCGTGAAGTAGGAGGTGTAGCCAATGCGGATCACGGGGGCCTCGTAGTCGGAGCCGGAAACACCCGCTGTGTACAGCTCTTCATCGAAGGCAGGCTCGACGGGCGTACCCTGCGCGGCAGTCCCAAGACCGGCGAGCGGCAGCACCTGCACGCGCTCGATCGTGTCCTTCCTGATGGACAGCACCAAATGCGAGGACGTGACTCCGGCGCCGTTGACGCGCACCTCGTCTGAATGCGCGACGACGGTCCTCCACTGCTGCCCGGACAGCGGCTTTGCCAGTTCTTCCGGATCGACCAGGCTCACCATCGAGTTGATGGCGTCCTTGTTGTGGGTCAGGAGAAGGGTCTCGCGACCGTCGAGGAGGAAGGGCTCGGCCTCATACAGGATCCGTTCATCCCGGGAGATGACCGTGGTGAGGCCCGCTTCGTCGTCGTCAAAGCGAAGCAGCCGGGTCTCGCTGAATTCCGAGCAGCCGATGCTGAGCACCAGGTGGCGGCGGTCGGAGGCGAGGTCGAAGCCCAGCCACATGGCGACGTCGTCCTCCTGGTAAAGCACCTCATCCTCGGTGACCGGCGTGCCCAGTACGTGGGACTTCACCTGGTACGGCCGCCAGGACTCGTCCACCACCGTGTAGAAAAGGCGGGTGCCGTCGGGGGAGAAGGCCACCCCGTAGAAGATGTTCTCGATAACGTCCGGCAGAAGTTCTCCGGTCCGAAGGTCTTTGATCCGCAGTGTGAAGCGCTCGTCGCCGGCGTTGTCCACAGCGTAGGCGTAGAGGTTTCCGTCCATGGTCACAGCGGCGCCACCCACGCTGAAGAACGGCTGTCCTTCGGCCTCGATGTTGCCGTCCAGGAGCACTTCCTCGCCATCGATGGCGACACCGGGCTCAACAGCCGGAGGGGTCCAGTCGGCTACACGATCGCCGGTATCCTGGGCCCGGACGCGGCACTGGATGCTGTACTCCTTGCCCTCCACCGAGCGGCTGTAATACCACCAGCCGTCCTTCCGCCCGGGCACGGACAGATCCGTTTCCTGGGTACGGCCCTTGATCTCCTGGAATATCGCTTCGCGCAGTGGTTCCTGGTGCGCTGTCACGGCCTCCTGGTAGGCGTTCTCCGCCTTGAGATGTTCCACCACTTCCGGAGATTCCTTGTCCCGGAGCCACTCGTAGTGGTCCACGAAAACATCTCCATGGTGTTCACGGCGTGTCGGAACGCGCTTGGCGACCGGCGGCTCCAGGGCAGTTTCCGGAGCGGCGGCAGATGCAGAAGAAGTGTGGCTCATGGGGCCACTCTATAGATCTGCTCTGACAGTGAACCAGCAATTTCGCTCACAGCGCCGGGCCGGACCGGGCGAGCTGATAGTTGGCTGCGACTTGAAACGACAACCCTGAATTGGCGTCATGAGTTGTGCCGACCCCTCACTCCATCTATTGCGAGCACGATTTCGTCAGGTGCTCGGAAAGTTGGAGGTTCAGATGCTCACGTTTTATCCACACGGTGCTCTGCCGGGCAGGAAAGGAAATCCGCACGCCCGGCAGCACTCCGACTCCATGCGACGGTCCCTTGTGGATTTGGAAGTCATTATTCCCGCCTACAACGAGGCCTCGAGAATCCCCGGAACCTTGCGTCAAACCATGGAATTCCTGGCTGCCCAGTCATGGTCTTCGCGCATCGTAGTGGTGGACAACGGCAGCGTCGATGAGACCGCTGCGGTCGTCCGCCGGATCTCCCGTGAGCAGCGTGGGGGAGTCCCGGTCGCCGTCGTGGGCTGCGCCCGCCGGGGCAAGGGCGCGGCGGTCAGGCGGGGCCTCCTCAGTGGAACCTCCAAGTTCACCGGGTTCTTCGACGCCGACCTCGCCACCCCACTGGAAACCCTCACCAAAACCATGGCCCACCTCTCACGGGGTGCTGCGGCTGTCATCGCCTCCCGCCACGCACCGGGATCCACCTTCGTCCGTCCCCAGCATTTGGGACGCAGGATGGGTGGAACCGCCTTCCGGGTGTTGACCCGTTCCAAGGTCAAAGGCATCCAGGATACCCAGTGCGGCTTCAAGTTCTTTGAGCGGGATGCCCTGACCGCAGCCATGGTGCAGTGCCGCAGTACGGGGTTCGCGTTCGACGTCGAACTACTCCTGCGGCTCCAGGACCACAAAGCCAGCATCATCGAAATCCCGGTCGCTTGGACGGACGGATCGGAGTCGACCTTCCGCCCCTTCCAGGATGGCGTGGCCAGCTTCGCCTCAGTACTGCAACTTCAGAAAGCCATGCCATGACCTTTGTCCTGCCCGATCTGAACGCTCCCGGCCGGCTGGCCGGGAAGCATGTGCTGGTGCTGAACTGGCGCGATGTCCGGCACTCCCTCGCCGGTGGTGCCGAGCAATACATGCACCAGATTTCCAGGAGGTGGGTTGAGAACGGCGTCAAAGTCACGTGGTTGACGGGTCGCGACGCCGGTCAGTCGCCGGAGGAGCTCATCGACGGTATCCGCATACTTCGTGCCGGTGGCCCGTTGTCCATTTACGCCAGGACCGCGCTCCGGCTTCTGCGCAGCAACGTCCGGTTCGATGCCGTGGTGGACTGCCAGAACGGGATTCCGTTCTTCTCCCCGCTGTTCCTCCCTAAGGACGTTCCGATCGTCCAGGTGGTGCACCACGTCCATCAGGAACAGTTCCGCAGCCGCTTCTCTCCACCTATGGCAGCGGTCGGCCGGTTCCTGGAAAACACAGGGGCCAAACGCGTTTACGGGCAGCGTGCCATTGTGGCGGTGTCACCCTCCACGAGGCTGGAACTGCGGAAGCTGGGCTTCGGTGGTCCGGTTCATGTGGTCCCCAACGGCACCATCGATATCCCCCGAAAAGAGGGAACCAGATCGTCTGCGCCGAGCATCGCCGTCGTCAGTCGTTTGGTACCTCACAAGCGGTTGGACCTGCTGCTGGGTCAGTTCGCCGTTGCGGCGCGAAGTGTTCCACGCCTGCAGTTGGACATCGTCGGTGACGGGCCGGAACGGGCACGCCTGCAACAGCTCGCCATGGACCTTGGCCTTGGGCATGCCGTGACGTTTCACGGCTACCAGCCCAATGATGTCCGCGACCTGATACTCAGCAGGGCGTGGCTGACAGCGTCCACGTCCGCCTCCGAAGGATGGGGTTGCTCTGTCATCGAGGCGGCTGCATGGGGAGTTCCCTGCTTGGCACTCCGGGTTCCCGGTATACGCGATTCCGTTGTGGATGGCAGAACGGGCTGGCTGGTGGACAGTCCGCGCGAACTGGCCGGTGCCCTGGCTGACGCCATCACGGAGTTGGCGAAGCCCGGCATCGCAGCCGACATCGCGGCGCAGTGTCGGGAATGGGCCCGTTGCTTTACCTGGGAACGCAGCACCAGGCTGCTCACCGGGGTGCTGCTGGAGGAGGTCAAGGTGCGAAAGGATGGCGGGGATCCCCTCGCCGGCCACTCGGATCTTTCCACCCTGGTGAGGTTCGAATTGCCCGACGGCGCGCCCCTGCGGAGCATTCTGCGGCCCACGGACGAAGTCGCCCTTATCGACGACGGGCATGTGGCCGTCCTGATGAAGGGACGCGATGAGTTCGAAGCCTTCGCAGCCCTGCAAAACATCGGAGTAGCCAGTGCCGAATTGCGCCAGGCGGACGGCAACGCCCTCTTGGCCGGTCCGGAAAGCATGCTTGCTCCTGTTGATGCCATCGATGGCCAGTAGCAGTACCCCATCAATAGATGGAGCCCAGCGCACCAACACCATCGAAGTGCAGGCCAGACGCCTGGCCAGGACACGGACCGAACGCAAGGACGGAGCCCAGGAACACAACTCAAAAGTAGCCAGAAACAGCGGCTTTCTAGCCATCTCCGCGGCAGTGGTGGGTGCGGTCAGCTACGCCTGCACCCTGCTGATGGCCACAATGCTTGAAACCACGGAATACACCCACTTCGCGTCAGCCGCAATGATCCTGGGGGTGGTTGGAATCGTGGCCAACGCCTTGGTTCCGCTGCCCCTGTCACATGTGGTGGCCGTTCATGCGGAAGGCTCCGAGGAACGGCGCAGCGGCATAGCATTCTCGGTGTACGTCTCCGGTTTGGCGGGGCTTGCCGCGGCCATTGTCACGGGCAGCGTAACCCTCGCTGTGGCCACGCCTGCCATGGCTGCAGCCGTAGCGTTGGCCGCGCTTGCGATCTTCGTGGCCAACGCGCCTGCTGGTTGGCTGCAAGGGGAACTCCGCTTCACGTGGTATGCGGTGTCCACCATCGGTGAAGTTGGCCTCAGGTTCATCTTCAGCCTGTTGGTCATTTGCCTGGCCTGGGGTGCCGGGGGAGCGGTTCTGGGCTTCGTCGCAGGGTGCTTGGCGCCGATGGTTGTCCCGTGGTCGTTTTACCGGGACCTCCGATGGCGGCCCCGCGTGCTGCTGGAGAAATGGCGATGGGCAGAAACCAGCGATGTCGCACTGGTCCTTTGCGTGGTCTCGGTTCTGGTGGGCATCGACGTTGTGGTGGTGGGTTATCTCGACGGCGGTTCCACAGCCGCCGCGGGGTTCCAGGCGCTCGCTACGATCGCGAAAGGCCCGGTCTATGTTGCCGCCGGGACGGCGTTGGTGGCATTTCCGCTGCTCCGCACTCCCGGCGTCAGGACCGCCGAGGTGCTCGCCGCATCCTTTGCCTCCTTCGCGCAACTTGCCGTCGTGGCGTTCGCCATCATCGCTACTGCGCCGCCGTTGATGGCCGGCCTGCTCATCCCACAGAAGTACCACGGCTCCCTGGGGCTCTTGCCTTGGCTGGCAGCCTCCGGTCTCGGGTATGCCGTCCTCATGGTGCTCTCCACGGTCCTTCTGGCGATGCGTGCTTATCGCCGCTGCCAACTCGGCCTGGCGCTCGCCTGCCTCCTGGTCGTTGGCGGGCTATGGGCCGGCTGGGAGCTCAACGCGGTGGCGGGGATGGCGGTGGGCACCGCTATCGGCGCGGTGACAGCTGGCCTGGTGATGGCAGTTCTGGCGCGTCCGATTCTTGCCGCCGCCAAACCAGGAAAGGGAGCGGGACGGTTCGCCGTCGTGGCCACCGCCCTGATTGTCATCCTTGCTGTGGCTGCCCACCTCCAGCCATATGTTTGGCTTGCGCTTGCCATCGTCAGCGGCGTGGCCGTCCTGGCCCACCAGCGCGGCTTGCTGCCCCACAGGAACGACTTCAGACGACGACGGCGGCGGGTGGGGCGGGCGGCCCCGGGTACCGGCCGCCGGTCCAAGACCAAGTCACCCGCGCCTTTGATAAAGGTGCCCGCATGGGCAGGAACGGCGGCAACCAGTACATCGCTTGCCTTCATCGTGGTTGTTGCCGCGGGCCTCGGCGTTCGCGCGCTGGGCGTTGAGCGCAGCTTTGAGTTGTGGGTGGACGAGATGTTGTACGTGCGGCTGGGCGAATCCATGACCAACGGCGGGTTCCCCACACTGCCTGACGGGCCGTTTTTCCTGCATCCGCCGGGGTATTTCATGCTCGAAGCCATCGTTGTCAGGGTGTTCGGAACGACAGGCGACATCATCGACGTGACACTGCACCTGCGCTGGCTCAACAGTATCTTGGGGGCCGTAACGGTGGGCCTCGGATTCCTGCTGGTGCGCAGATTGGCTATGAACACCGCTGCGTGGCTTACCGCTGTCCTTCTGGCATTTGAGCCTTTCGTCCTGCGTAACAACAGTCATGCATTCCTTGAAACCTCGGCCATGGTTCCTGCCCTGGGAGGGATGCTGATCCTGGTGGGCGCCCGCGTTCCGCGCAACAGAACGCGGTGGTTCCTGAGACTGGCAGCATCGGGGCTGCTGTTTGGCTATGCCATTTTGTGTAAGGACTTCTTCTTTATTTGCACACTGGCTCCAGTGGGGGCTGCCGTTGTGTGGAAGAAGACCTTGCCGTGGCGGGAAGCGCTGGTGCTGGCAGTCTTCGGTTTCCTGCCCTATGGAACCTACCTTCTGGTGGTTGCGGTCACTGGCCATTTTGACGATTGGCTGTGGGCCAAGACCAACGGCGTGGTGCGCATGTCCGGGCTGGAGAAGAGCACTGGGTTCACCGCTGAAGGCTCACCAAGCCTGGTGTCCCGTCTTATCGAACAAAGTGGCCACTTTGGTACGAGCTACATCCTGCTGGGTTTGTGCCCATTGGTGGGTCTCCTTCTGTGCTTCAGCCGCCACCATTCGAGACGCCTGGTCGGCTTGGTTGGTCTGGCTCTTGGGGCCGCCGGTATCTACAGTGCTGCGTTCGGCACTTTCGAGGAACAGTACGGATACGGCGTGATGGTGGCTGGAGTGCTGTGCTCAGTCCTTGTGGTGGTGGAGTTCAAGGAGCGATATCCACGGATGCGCAAGGGGCTCGGCATCCTGAGCGTCCTGTTCGTGGTGTCGACCGTGGTGCTGGGCATGCGCACTGAGCTGACGCCCGACGACGGCTTTGCCCGGGCCGATGACTGGATCCAGGTGAATCTTCCCGCGGACGCGAGAGTCAGCGTCACGAACAGTACGGGCCAGTTTGCCTATATGGATGATCCGCGGTTCGGCATCTGGCCATCGGCGCCGCTGATGCAGCAGAACGGGGCGAGTTACATACTGACTCAATCCGCGCCAACCAGCCAGGGCTACGGCTATGCGAATCCCACCATGCTCGCTTGGTTGAAGCAGCACGCAACTCCCATGATCACAACCCCGGGCCCGACCAACGGCGAAACCACCATCTGGTTTGTTGACCCGGCTGACCTTGAGTCTGCGGCGTTGGCCAACATCGGTGAGCCGTCGAAAAGCTACGGAACGGAACGATAAAATGAGAGTGCTGCATTTGGGCTTCGAAGATCCGCTCATGCCAGGAGCGGGCGGGGGCTCCGTACGGACCCATGAGATAAACCGACGGCTGACTGCCCAGGGCTTTGACGTTACTGTGCTGACAACCCGCTATCCGGGCTGGAAGGAACGCACCCAGGACGGTGTGCACTACATCCCGATCGGTTTCGGGAGTGGAACCAACCGGCTGACCCGGCTGGCCGGCTACGTCATGCGTTTGCCTGTTGAGGTGCGCAAACGCCGGTCAACGACAGAGCTGGTAGTGGAGGACTTTTTTGCTCCATTCTCAACGATGGCTGCTCCGCTGTGGACGCGTCGCCCCACAATCGGCGTCGTCCAGTGGCTTCATGCGGCGGAAAAAGCGCGGCAGTACAAACTGCCCCTGCACTGGATCGAGCGCGTAGGCGTCCGCACACACCGCAGGCTTATCTCCGTGTCGGAGGGAATCAGTGAACGGCTGAAAGAGCTGAACCCGGACCTTCAGGTCGATGTCATCGGCAACGGTGTGGACCCTGGTATTTGGGAGATCGAGCCCCATCTCGGCGCCGGCCAGGATGTTCTCTTCATAGGCCGCCTCGAAGTGGGGCACAAGGGTTTGGACCTCCTTTTGCAGGTGTGGGCCGAGATCCGGGGACGGATAGATGGGAAGCTTCTGATCGCCGGCACCGGTCCGGATGAGGAACGGTTGCGCGCGTCCATAAAAGATGCGGGCCTTTCGGACTCCGTACAGATGCTCGGCTGGCTGGCCGGTGAAGAAAAGTTCCGGACATTGAGCAGTGCACGGTTGCTGGTGGTGCCCTCGCGGCACGAGACTTTCGGGTTGGTGGCCATCGACGCACTTGCAGCGGGCACACCGGTGGTCGCCTTCGACATCCCTTGTTTGCGGGAGATCATTCCCCCTGGCGTTGGGTGGCTCATCGAGGCGTTCAATGTCAAAGAATTCGCAGAACAAGTAGTCCGCAGCTATGCCCAGGACGGACTGGAAGAAGTAGCTGCCCGAGGCCGCAAGTTCGCTGCCGACTACAGCTGGGACGCGCTCGCCGCCGAGCAAGCTGACGCCTATCGCGCCGCTCTTGTCGAAATGAGGAATGGCCAAACTCGAGCCAATCAGGCGAGGAGGCCATAGATGCCGATGCAATCCCGCGTTGAAAGGTCCATGGCGGGTGACGCCCCCTGGCTGGTCCTGTCGCCCCATCTCGACGATGCGGTGTTGTCCTGCGGCGCACTGCTTGAGGCACAGGCCCGGGAACGCGAGATCATCGTGGTCACGCTGTTCACGGAGGCACAGACGGCGCCGCACACGCGGGCAGCCAGTTCCTTCCTGCGCCAATGCACGGTAGCGGACGCCGGGGAACTGTTTGAGGCCCGGAAAAGTGAAGACCTTGCCGTCCTGGAAGCGATGGGAGTCCAGGCCATCCATCTCGGCGAAGCGGATGCGCTCTTTCGCCGACGGCGCCAGCCACCGATGGTGGGCAGCAGCGCCTGGGACAGGCTCCTTCCGGAGTTGACCCACCGTTACCCCACCTATCGTTTTGACATCGCGATGGGCAGGATCGCCAGGGGCGACCAGGCACTCATTCGCCGGCTCCGTACCGCTGTGGCCGGGCTCATGGCTCAGACGCAAGCGGAACTGCTGTTTTGTCCTGCGGGAGTGGGCAAACACGTAGACCATCTCATTGCCCGCGAGCTGGGTAGCGGGCACCCCGGGAACGTAGTGATGTACTCGGATTTCCCTTATGACCTGGTGGCTGCCCCCGATCAACGCCACATGTCGAGAACGGGGTTTGTGCCGTGGATCTGGGACACGGGACTGGATGTCAAAGCTGGACGGATCAGCCAGTACGCAACGCAGGTGGATGCCCTGTTCCCCGGCCGAAAGATCCCGCAGAGTCCGGAAACCTATTTTGTGCCCAGGCCCGGCTAGCGGTGCCCCAGGACAAACCCGGCGGAAGTTATCCACAGGGCAACGCGTTGGGGTTTTCGCGGTGCGGGTGTCCAAATGTAGGCTCCAGCCAACGGTGCGCAACGAAGCGCCACGAAACTTTGGGGGATTGCAGTGGGAACTGTTGACATTAATTCCGGACTACCGTCGCGCAGTACTTGGGCCGAACCACGACGGCGGTGGTCCGCTTTCGCGGTTGCTGCCACAATCGCGTCACTCGCCTTGGCTGGGGTGCCTGCTGCGCCCTCCACAGCCGCCACCGCGGCGTCGTGCACCAAGAGCGGCGCCACGGGCAGCAACGCCACCACCGCCTACACGGTCACCACCACCGTCAACGACGCCGGGGACGACACGAGCGCCATCCAGAACCGCATCAACGCCGCAGGAGCAGCTGGGGGCGGCGTCGTGAAACTCGTAGCCGGGACCTACATCATCAACGGCAAACTCCGGATGGCCAACAACGTCAAACTGGAAGGCGCAGGCCCTGCCACGATCCTCAAAGCAGGCCCTAATTTCCTGACTACAAGGGGACCTGCGGGCGCCTACCCGATCATCACCACCAATTACGCTACGAACACCACCATCGCCAACCTCACGGCGGACCATTCCGGCGACACCCTCCCAGTGAGCATCAATATGGGCGAGCGCCTGGACGAATACGTCGTTGACGTCCGGGGCGGCTCGAACAACGTCGTTGATGGAGTAAACGTCAGGAACCCCTTCACGTACTCAATAGCTGCGGCGGGAACCACAAAGTTCTGCATCAAGAACAGCAGCACCATCGTTGCTACGAGTGGCAAATATGACCAGCTCGACGGGATCCATGTCCTGGACTCATCGTTTGGTGACGTCACCGGCAACACCGTCGACCAGCGCGCGGGAACGGACGGAGACGATGGCCTTGTAGCCCACAGCATTAACGGACCCACGCACGACGTCAACTACATCGGGAACAAGGTCCGGGGCGGACACCGGGGCAACAGCATGCAGTTGGCCGTCGGTAACTACTCGATCTACAACCTGACAATTGCCGACAACGAATTCTATGGGGCGCCGTACGGTATCCGTACCGGCTACTACGACAACGGCACCGGAGCGGTCACCGGGGTGAGCCTGACCGGCAACTACATCCACGATTTGAAAGCCGGCCACATAGTCACCCAAGGCAGCTATGACGCCATCCACATAGGCGACTTCGGTGCCCGAGGCCCGATCACGGGCGTTGTCGCCACCAACAACAAGGCGTGCGCAGCCGGGAAGATCTATGTCGCATCCGGCACCGGCAACCTCAACCAGAGCAACACCGTTCAGACGGCAACCTGCTGACCGCTGACACCCAGCTGTCACTGCGCGTGGAAGGAATCAGCCAACGCCACCCTGTTCCGGCCCGCAGCTTTGGCCGCGTACAGGGCAAGGTCGGCTTCCCGCAAAAGTTGTTCGGTTCCGGCCCGCCGCCCGTCCTTGAACGCGGAGATTCCTGCGCTGATGGTCAGGACGCCGTCGGGGTCGCCGGAGTGTTCGATCCGCAGATCGTGAACGGCTGAGCGAACGCGTTCCATGACCTTCTCCGCGGTAGCGGCCGTCTGTTCCCGGAGCAGCAAGAGGAACTCTTCTCCGCCAAAGCGGTAGACGGCGTCGGACGTCCGGATCTCGCCGGTCAGGGTGGCCGCGATGGCCACCAGCGCGGCGTCCCCTGCTTGATGCCCGTAGATGTCGTTGTAGCTCTTGAAGTTATCCACGTCCACCATGGCCAGGCAGTAGCCGCGGCTCCCATCCTGAAGGTCGCCCAGATCCTCCGACAACTTGAGCCGGTTGTGCACCTTGGTCAGGGGATCCGTGCGTGCCTGCTCCGTCAATGCCGACCGGTAACGGGCAAGGTCCGCGTGCAAGGACGTGATGCGCTGCGCGGCCAGCAGCCTGATGTGCAGGTTGAACGGGTCCAGTGGCTTGGTGACGTAGTCGTCGGCTCCGGCTTCCATCCCGGCGAGGACGTCCTGACGCGAGCCATGGGAGGTCACGAGAATGACGTATGTGTACCGGTCCTCTTCCGCGGCCCGGATGGCACGGCACAGGTCCAGTCCGTTGAGGCCCGGCATCATCAAGTCGGTCACAACCGCTTCGGGGCTGTGCTCTTTGAAGAGCTGCCAGGCCGAGTCGCCATCCACGGCCACGATGCATTCATGCCCGGATTGCTCCACGGCTGCCTTGGTGATCATCCGCGAAATTTGATCATCGTCCGCAATCAGGATCTTCACAGGGCCCCCAACAGTATGCGCTCGAGGGCGTGGTCCACCCCGGCCAGTTCCAACGTCAGCCGTTCCAGCAGCCGGAGTCCTTCGATCTCCAGCCCAGGGGCGGCCTCCCGTCCCAGCATCTCCAGTTCCTTGCACAAGGCCGCCGCTCCGACAGCTCCAATGTTGGACGCTGCGCCGGCCAGCTTATGTGCCGCCGCCTGCACTCCGGCAGCCTGACCGGCGTCGAGTGCGGAACGCAGCGCCGCCACGGTGCCCGCGGCATCCTGCCGGAAGGCCTCGATGGCCGCCGGCAGTAGTCCCACGCCGTCGTCGGGACCGAGTTCGCGCAGGATCTGCAGTCGCCCGGTGTCAAGAACAATAGCGTCCGACGGCGGTGCTTCCGCCGCCTGCGCCGGCTCCCCGGCGGCCTCCCCACCGAAAGGCGGCGTGCCGGGGGTCCCGGCTCCCGCCGTCGTCGGTTCTTCAAGCTGCGGAACCCAACGCGCCAAGACTGCCCGCAGCGTTGCCAGATCCACAGGCTTGCTGATGTAGTCGTCCATGCCGGCCGCGAAGCAGCGCTCGCGGTCCTCGTTCAGGGCTCCGGCGGTCATGGCGATGATGGGGATGCGGGCTGAGTGTCCGTTGCGGGCGCGTATGGCGCGGGTGGCGTCGAATCCGTCCATGACCGGCATATGGCAGTCCATAAGCACCGCTGCGTAGCGCCCAGTCAGCGCAGCCGTGACTGCCTGGGCGCCGTCGTCAACGATGTCCACGGCGTAACCGAGCCGGTTGGCCATGCCACGGGCCACAAGCTGGTTGACTTCGTTGTCCTCTGCCACCAGCAATGTGCCCAGCCGACCGTCCGGCTCCTCGGCCGGAAGCGAAGGTACCGGAGACGGTGGGGCCGATACACCGGTGGTCCTGGTGGCCATGAGGCGTAGGAGCCGGTTGTAGAACTCGGAACTGCGCACGGGCTTTGTGAGGTACTCCCGGATTCCGGCCGTCGCCAGGTCAACTTTGTCGACCATCATGGTTGAGGTCAGGAGAATGATCCCTGGCTGCCCGGGATGGGAGCTTTCGCTGTTGATCTGACGTGCGAGTTCCAGGCCATCAGTGTCGGGCATGCACATGTCCACCACGGCGATGTCGTATGGGTGGCCCTCCCGGACGGCGTTGCGGTACTCGATCATCGCTGCGGTTGCATCGGCAACTGCAACGGGTGCCATTCCCCAGCTGTCCAGCTGCGTCTCCAGCACGAGGCGGTTGGTGGCGTTATCGTCCACCACCAACACGCGGCGGCCCGCAAGGGTGGCCGGTAGCGTGAGGGTGTCAGCTGAAGGGGGCCCGATGGGCAGTGACAATTCAAACCAGAAGGTGCTGCCCTCGCCCAGCTCGCTGTCCAGGCCAATCCGTCCGCCCATCGCTTCGGTGAGCCGCCGGGAAATGGCCAGTCCCAGCCCTGTGCCTCCATACCGGCGGGTGGTGGACGCATCGGCCTGGGCGAAGGATTCGAACAGGCGGTGGTGGTCCTCGGCGCTGATGCCGATTCCTGTGTCCCGGACTTCAAAGCGCAGCGAGGCGTTGTCGGCTTCGGAGGCCAGCAGGGAGACTTTGATCTCGACTTCTCCCGATGGCGTGAATTTCACGGCGTTGGAGGAGAGATTCACCAGGATCTGCCGGATCCGGCCGGAATCGCCCATGAGCCGTCCGGGGACATCCGGGTGGCAGTAGGAAATGAGTTCCAGGTTTTTGCCTTGCGCGGCTTCGGCAACCAGGCCGGCCACTTCTTCCACCAAAGCCCGCGGATCGAAGGCCGTGACCTCCAGGTCCACTTTTCCGGCTTCGAGTTTGGAGAAGTCCAGGATGTCGTTGATCAGGGTGAGGAGGACCTCCCCGGCGCCCTTCACGCCTTGGGCGTACTGCCGTTGTCCGTCAGTGAGCGGCGTGTCCATCATGAGCGACGTCAGTCCGATGACGGCGTTCAGGGGTGTCCGGATCTCGTGGCTCATGGTGGCCAGGAACTCCGACTTGAGCCTGCTCGCTTCGAGGGCGGCTTCCCGGGCGGCTAGCAGCTCTGCCTCGGCGGCTTTGCGTTCGGTGATGTCCCGCGAAATGAAGGCGACGCCACGGATCCCGGTGCCGCTCCGAACCGGGGACAGGGTGACCGACACGGGGATGGTCACACCGTCACCGCGTTGACGCTGCGTTTCGTAATTCTGGATATCGCCGTTGCGCGCCGTGGTTTCCAGCACCTGCCGCTCTTTCTCCCGCACCCCCTCGGGGATGAAGAAGTCGCCCTTTGTGCCAATCACCGCAGCTGCCGGGTATCCGAAGATCTTCTCGGCGCCGGGGTTCCAACTGGTGATGACGCCATCCAGGGTTTCGCCAACAATGGCATCGCCGGAGGAATTGACGATCGCGCCGAGCCCCTCAAGCTCGGCCGTGCGTTCGGCCACCTTGGACTCGAGGTCGCGGGTCAGCGTGACATTTTCGACGACGATGAGCACTTGGCGAACGACGACGAACGCCAGGACTATCAGCCCGGTGACCAACAGGATGGGGTCTGCGCCGATGGGGCCGGTCCGGGAGAAGAACACCGCGCTGAAGACGGGGAGATAGGGGAGTAGCTCCAGTGCCACTGCGTAGCCGCGGCCATCTTTGCGGCTGCTGTCTGCTTCAGGAATGAGCGGGCTCAACGCGACCAGCAGGAAGGCGGACACCCAGCCCAAGGCCAGGGGCGAGCCTGTCACGCCTGAGATGCCTTCCAGCGTGAGCCGCATGTACGCGAGGTCCGTCAAGGCAAGGACCCAGAAGCCGACGCCCAGGCTCAGCCAGGGCAGCCTGCGCCCGCGGGCTGCGCGCATGGTGAGGACGATGACCACGGAAACCATGAAGACATCCGCGATGGGGTAGGCCATCTGGGTGGCACGGGCAAACGGGTCGCTGTTCCTTGCGCCGGCCAAAGGACCCAATACGGAACTCCATGCGATGAAGAAGGTGGAACTTGCCACCACGCCTGCATCCAGGATGGTGCGCCGCAGCGGCAGTCGAAGGCCCTGCCCCCGCAAGAGCAGCACCAGGCCGATGGAGGCCGGCAGCGCGTACCAAACAAAACCGACGTCGGCCAATGACGGAAAAGGGTAGTCGTGATCAAGGGTGATGCCGTTGAAAGTCCAGATGGCTTGTCCGGCGCCCCAGAGGGCCAGCCCGGCCACGACGAACCAGCGTCCGGCCGTTGAGTGAGGCTGTTTGAGGGCTGCCCGGGTGTGGGTTGCCAGTGCAGTAAGGACTGCTGTCAGGATCGCCAGGTCACCTGCAAGCTGTGCTGTGGGTGTACCGATTCCGCTGGCCAGCCCAACGACCAGCAGCACTGCGCAAAAGCCGGCCGCGATCAGGAAAAGCGGCAAACCGCGTCCCGACCACGAGCGCTTGGACAGAACCTCGTGCTTCACTCCCGCCACTGAACCCCTGCCTTCAAAAGTGGCCCCACCAAAAGCGAACAACGCCGTCTTAGCTGCGCTGAGGAGAGCATACGCTGAAAACACCCCTTCAGGGCACAATAAATGTCCTGTTAAGAACGCTTGACAACACGTACTCCGGCGCCCGGGGCCTGAGTACTGCCAAGTAGCCCATTTCCCCAAACTGCGTAATACCTGATGGCCGTGCGTCTGTGCCAAGGGGAAAGTCGAGTAGCTCCTACTCGTGCAGGCGGCAATACCCAATTCCTATATTTGAATTTGCAGGGGTTTATTGCAATTCCGTTCCTCCGGCTCAGCGGTGGATCGCACCCCGTCCTTGTGCGGCGGTGCACCTCCCAATACATAGCTGCGCTTTCTGTACCAGGGCCATACGGCTCCAACGCGCGGTCCCAGCCATGGAGTCCCGGAGTTCCCATGAACATGAATGATGTAGAGCTGCAAACCTCACTGAACAAGAACAGCGGCGTCGGCCGCCAACCACCGTTCAGCAAATCCAAGCTCATGATTGCCGGCGCGGTTCTGGCAATTCTGGCGTTGATTCCCGTAATTTTCGGGGTGGTCAACTGGGCTGCCAATCCCACGGGCACCGATCAGACGGTGTCGAACCAACATGCGGCCGCACCCGAGGCGGTGCCATCAGCACCGGCGAGCAGTGCGGCAGCAACTGCGCAGGCCCAGGATGCGGGCGCCCAGGTGGCTCCGGCGGCGGCCCCCGCGGCTGACGTACCGGCCGCCGTTCCCGCGGCTGAACCCGCTGCCGCGCCGGCCCCGGCTGCTGAAGCAGCCCCGGTTGCCGAGCCGGCTCCTCCTGCTGCTCCTGCCGGTGATCCCAACCTGTACACGGTGGTGTCCGGTGACACGGTTGGCAGCATCGCCGCAAGGTTCGGGGTGGATGTCAACGCCATGTTGGCTGCCAACGGCTTGAGCGCCTATTCGGTGATCGTCCCGGGACAGGTCCTGAAGCTCACGGGCCCACCCGTTGCCCCCGTTGCAGCAGCGGCGCCGGTGCAGGCTCCGGTTGCTCAAGCTCCCGTGGCGGCAGCACCCGCAGCACCGGCAGTAGTCGCCGCCCCTGCCCCTGCTCCGGCACCGGCCGTCAGGACCATCTACGTCGCAGGCGCCGGCGGCCAATCCCTGGTGGATGCCTGCATCGGACCGATCAACTACACCCCAACCAACGCCTATGCCTTGTTCATCACCGAACACGACTTCTGCGGAGGGTGGGCCCGCTTCTCGGGAATCGGTGTAGGGGAGACGGTGTCCATTCCGGGGTACGGAACGTTCACCGCCACGGGCAGGGGACAGGTCCCCAACCCCGGGACCACCAATGATGTGGCAGCAGTGTTCGGCGGCTTCCCCGCCGTCGTCCTGCAGACCTGCATCCCGGGCACCAACCAGATGCTGGTGATCGCCCTTAACTAGTCAGGCCGGCGCCGTCAGGCGCGCGAACCGGAGGATACCCAGGATGGCCGGGGCCAACTGATCCTCCATCTGGTGGTAGACCTCTTCCGCTCGTCGGTAGGGGTCTACCACGTCGTTGTCTGAAGGATCGGACGGCAGGGCCAGGTGCCGCACAGAGGCGGCCCGGGCGGGGAGGGCGCGCCAGAAGTCAACGATGTTCCCGGTGGAGGGGGCGTCGTCGCGCGTTTCCAAGACGGCAAGCATGCGGGCGAATTCCCTGACGGTGAAGGTGCGCTTCAGCAGCGACGCGTCCAGCTGCAAGACCTCGCCCCGGTGTTTGGAGGTCATGGCCAGCACGAGGTCGGTTTCGCGGAGGATCTTCTGGTTCAGCTGCCGGGCGGCAAAGTCGTCCGGTGTTCCGTGGAAGGTGCTGATGATCTTGGCGGACAGCGGCTGGATGGGTTCGCCCACCAAGGCCCGGGTGCCGGCGCTGCGGACCTCGAATGAGCCAGGGCTTACCTGGTTGAGCCCGGCCTGCAGGAGTCGTTCGGCCACGGGCGAGCGGCAGATGTTTCCGGTGCAGACGGTGAGGATACTGAAGGGCTGGGGCGATTCCACGTAGAGCTCTTTCCTTGCGATGGCGCGGGGCGGTTGAGGCCCCACCTCAAGTTAACACGGGGATTCTCAGGAGCCTTGTCAACAACGCCAGAGTGCCGAAAGAGGCTGAAATCATCCACAGCGCCATGCGCCGAACGCTTGACGGCAATCACCCGCTCCGCATATTCTGAACGAACGGTCGGTAATTTATTAGGAGCAACCATGGCATCGCAGAATCTGCAGTCAGTGCCCGCTGAGCTGTCCCCGGAGGAACAGGAGCGGGAGGCAGCCGGTCAGGCGTATTTTGATCGCATCATCTCGGAAGACTCGCGCATCGAACCGCGCGACTGGATGCCGGCGGCTTACCGCAAGACTTTGCTGCGCCAGATCTCGCAGCACGCGCACTCGGAAATCATCGGCATGCAGCCGGAAGCCAACTGGATCACCAGGGCGCCGAGCCTCAAGCGCAAGTCCATCCTCATGGCCAAGGTCCAGGATGAGGCAGGCCATGGTCTGTACCTCTACTCCGCAGCAGAGACGCTGGGGCAGTCCCGGGACCAGATGATGGAAGACCTCATCGCCGGCAAGGCCCGGTACTCGTCCATCTTCAACTACCCCACGATTTCCTGGGCAGACATGGGAGCCATTGGCTGGCTGGTTGATGGCGCGGCCATCTGCAACCAGGTGCCCCTGTGCCGTGCCTCGTACGGTCCTTACGGACGCGCAATGGTGCGCATCTGCAAGGAAGAGTCTTTCCACCAGCGCCAGGGTTTCGAGATCCTGCTGGAGCTCTCCAACGGCACGCCCGCGCAGAAGCAGATGGCCCAGGACGCGGTGAACCGCTGGTACGCGCCGTCGCTGATGATGTTCGGCCCGCCGGATGACGATTCACCGAACTCCAAGCAGTCCATGGCCTGGAACATCAAGCGGTTCAGCAATGACGAGCTGCGCAGCCGGTTCGTCGGCATGATGGTGGAGCAGGTCAAGGTCCTCGGCCTGACCCTGCCCGACAAAGACATCCGTTTCAACGAAGAAACCAAGAAGTGGGAGCACGGACCCCTGGACTGGAACGAGTTCAAGGAAGTCCTGGCCGGCCGCGGCCCCTGCAACTCGCAGCGCATCGAGCGCCGCCGCGAGGCACACGAGAACGGTGCCTGGGTTCGGGAAGCAGCAGTGGCGTACGCCCGCAAGCAAGCAGAGAAAGTGAACGCAGCATAATGGCTCCCCACGGTAACCCTGAAGAACCGGCAAGCGCTGCCGGCGAGATCAAGCGCGAAGCTCCCAAGGTTGCTGCCGCCACGGCGGAAAGCACGACGGCGGCACCCGCCTCTGCGGCCTCGGTCGCCTCGAGCGGGGCCAAGGAAGAGCACCCCTGGTCCCTCTGGGAGGTCTTCGTGCGCTCCAGCCGCGGCCTGTCCCACGTTCACGCTGGTTCGCTGCACGCTCCGGACGCCGCCATGGCCCTTCGTAACGCCCGGGATCTGTACACCCGCCGCAACGAGGGCGTGTCCATCTGGGTTGTCCCGGCCGAGGCCATTTCCTCCAGTGATCCCGATTCCAAGGGTTCCTTCTTCGAGTCGCCGCAGGGCAAGGATTACCGCCATGCGACGTACTACACCAAGAGCGAAGGCGTGAAGCACCTGTGAGTACCAACGAGACCGACTTCGCCATCGAAGGCCACGGCGACATCTCCGTCGGCGTCCACGGCGCCGGCGCCTCCGGCGATGGTTCCGCCAGCGCCACCCGCATCACTCCGGGGAACGCGCTGCGCCCGGAGGACATTGCCCTGGAAATCAGCCGCGGCCAGGTCAAGCCCAGTGAGGACGTGGCAGAGTTTGCCCTTCGCCTGGGCGACGACGGACTGATCCTCGCCCAGCGCCTGGGACACTGGATTTCCCGCGCTCCCGAGCTTGAGGAAGACATCGCCCTGGGCAACATCGCGCTGGACCAGTTGGGCCACGCGCGCTCCTTCCTGACCTACGCCGGTGCCGCTTGGGGAAAGTCCGAGGACGACCTCGCCTACTTCCGCCGGGAGCACGAATTCCGCTCGGCCCACCTGTTTGAGCAGCCCAACGGCGACTTTGCGGTGACCATTGCCCGCCAGTTCATTGTGAGCTTCTACCAATTCGAGCTCTACACGGCGCTGACCGCGTCCACGGATCCAACCATCGCCGCCATCTCCGCGAAGGCCGTAAAGGAAGTGGATTACCACCGCGACCACAGTGCACAGTGGGTCCTGCGACTGGCCGGCGGCACGGACGAATCCCGGAAGCGGATCATCCAGGGCTTCAAGCTGGTGTGGCCATACGTGGAGGAAATCTTCGAGGACGACGAGCTCACCACGCGCCTCAGCGAAGCCGGCGTCACCGTGCAGCCGTCCAGCCTCCGCGAGGCCTTTGACCGCCTGACTGGTGGGATCTTCGCCGAAGCAGAGCTGGAGCTCCCCAACGTTCCCCAGTCCTTGGGTGGCGGCCGGCGCGGCAAGCACTCCGAACACCTGGGCTTCATCCTGGCCGAAATGCAGGTCTTGGCCCGCGAACACCCGGGCGCGAGCTGGTGATGGTGATGGCTACCATCGCAAAGACCGCCGAGCAGCAGGCCTGGGAGATCGCCTCCACGGTCTGCGATCCGGAGATCCCGGTCCTCACCATAGAGGACCTGGGAATCCTGCGCGGCGTGCGGGTTGTTGACTCGCCCGAGGCAGCAACCGCTGAAGGCGCGCACGACGGCGGCCCCGCAGGTACCGCCGTCGAGGTCACCATCACGCCCACGTACTCGGGTTGCCCGGCGATGGACGCCATCGGCGATGACCTGCGTACGGCCTTCACCAACGCCGGTTATGCCAGCGTGGCCATCAACCTTGTGCTGTCCCCGGCGTGGACCACGGACTGGATGACCGAGTCCGGCAAGGCCAAGCTGGAGGAGTACGGCATCGCGCCGCCGAGTGGCCGTGCGGCCGCTGGTGGCCACTCCGGTCCTGTCCGCTTGAGCCTGGCGGTCAAGTGCCCGCAGTGTTCATCGCTGAACACCAAGGAACTCACCCGCTTCGGTTCCACGTCCTGCAAGGCGCTCTTTGTCTGCCAGGACTGCAAGGAACCGTTCGACTACTTCAAAGTCCTCTAAGGAAATCCATGACCACCGAAACACAGACGGCCAGCCGCCGTCGTGCGTCTTTCCATAACCTGACCGTCGCGGAAGTCCGGCGACTGACGGACGATGCCATCGAAGTCACGTTCGGTGTTCCGGCCGAACTGGCCGGCCAGTACGACTACCTTCCCGGCCAGTACGTCGCCTTGCGCACCACGTTGCCCGATGAGAACGGTGAGCCGCATGAGGTCCGGCGCAGTTACTCGATCTGTGCAGAGCCGCGCAGCTTCGAGGACGGCAGCAGCGAGATCCGGGTGGCCATCAAGAAGGACCTCGGTGGCCTCTTTTCGACATGGGCCAACGCTGAATTGAAGGCCGGCGACGTCCTGGACGTCATGAGCCCACAGGGCGCGTTCATCTCGCGGCACGGCAAGGACGGCTCTGCTGTCCAGCACAACGTCATGAACTCCATGAACCATCCGGAGGAGCTGGCGGGGGAGCCGGGCAACTTCGTGGCGATCGCGGCGGGGTCGGGCATCACTCCGGTGATTGCCATTGCCCGGACGCTGCTTGCCGCCAACCCCGAGACCACGTTCGACCTCGTGTACGCCAACAAGGCCGCCATGGATGTCATGTTCCTGGAGGAGCTGGCGGACCTGAAGGACAAGTACCCGTCCCGCCTGGCACTGCACCACGTGCTGTCCCGGGAGCAGCGGATTGCGCCGCTGATGACGGGCCGCATCGACGCCGAGAAGCTGCAGGCGCTGCTGTCCTCCGCGATCCATTCCGACGACGTTGACGAGTGGTTCCTGTGCGGTCCGTTCGAGCTGGTCCAGTTGTGCCGCGACACCTTGGCCGCCCGCGGTGTTGAGCCGGAGCACATTCGGTTCGAGCTGTTCACCACCGGCCGCCCGGACCGCCCCGAGGGCCATGCCGGCCGCCCGGTCGTGGAGGACGAGTCGCAGGAGACGTACAAGATCACGTTCAAGCTGGACGGCCTCACCGGCGACGTCGCCAGCCCCACCCATGCCCGCGAGTCCATCCTCAACGCCGCGCTGCGTGTCCGTCCGGATGTTCCGTTCGCATGTGCTGGCGGCGTGTGCGGCACCTGCCGCGCCAAGCTGATCACCGGTACCGTGACCATGGACGAGAACTACGCCCTGGAGCAGGACGAACTGGACAAGGGCTACGTCCTCACCTGCCAGTCCCACCCCACCAGCGAAGAAGTGACCGTCGACTTCGACGTCTAAGGAGTCCCCATGATCGAGCTCTCCATTGCCAACGGCATTGCCGAAATTGTCCTCAACGCTCCGGAAAAGCTGAACTCGCTCAACGAGGACGCGCTGCTTGAGTTGGGCAAGGCGTACGACGACGCCGCTGCCGCCGCCTCCCGTGGCGAGGTGCGGGCGCTGCTGCTTCGCGGAGAGGGGCGTGCCTTCTGCGCAGGCCGCGATATCGCCGGCGTCACGCCGGAAACCGACGACGCGCAGGCCTACCTCGGTGGTTTGGTTGAGCCGCTGTTGAAGAAGATGGCGGCCTTCCCAGCACCCACCTTCGCTGCTGCGCATGGGGCGTGCCTGGGTGTTGGCCTCGGTCTCCTGCTCGCGACAGACGTGGTCTATGTGGCGGAGAATGCCAAGTTCGGCTCGCCTTTTGCCAAGCTCGGGGCGACGCTGGACTCAGGCGGGCACTGGTACTTCACCGAGCGCTTGGGAATGCACCGCACGCTTGACCTGATCTACACAGCGGACCTCATCTCAGGAACCGAGGCCGTGGCCCAGGGACTCTTCAGCAGGGCCATGCCGGATGACGCACTGCTGGCCATGACCCGCTCCATTGTGGAGCGGGTGGCTTCCGGCGCTACCCAGGCCTTCGTTGCCTCCAAAGAGCTGGTGGCGCACATCCGTGATCAGCGGCTGGGCCTGTGGGAGTCCATGGCCGAGGAGAACACCGAACAGGCCCGCCTCTGCAAGACCGACGACTATGCCGAAGGTTTCCGGGCGTTCCAGGAGAAGCGGGCGCCGGCTTTCAAGGGGTAGAGCACCCAGCCCGGACGGCACTCCATCCGGGGCGGCCCAACTACGCTTGGAGGTTTCTCCAAGGTGCGTCCGCCTACGATGGTCCCCATGAAGTCCGTCCGTGAGGTGCGCTCCGCCGCCGTCGTGATCAACGCAGCCTCGCGTCGAGGTGCCGCGGCCAGTGGGCCGGCGGTGGACATGCTCCGTCAGGCAGGACTGCCCATTGCTTCGGCGCATGCCGTTTCCTCGGGCGCGGAATTGGGACCGACCCTTGAACGGGTCGTTGCCGAGCAGCATGACCTGGTGGTGGTCGGTGGCGGGGACGGCACAGTGAGCTATGCGGCCGGATTGTTGGCGGGAACCGGGACCGCCTTGGGTGTCCTCCCGCTGGGCACCGCCAATGACCTTGCCCGTACGCTCGAGATACCTGGCGTACTCGCTGATGCCTGTGCCGTGATCGCTGACGGAAAAGTCGTCGACATAGACCTTGGCAGGGCGAACGAGCAACCGTTCCTGAATGTCGCTTCCGTAGGTCTCTCCGTAGGTGTGACCGAGGCGCTGAGTCCCCAACTGAAGAAGCGCATCGGCCCGTTGGCTTATGGGGTTGCCACGGTGAAGGCCTACGCGCGGCACAAACCGTTCCGTGCCAGGCTGGAGTTCCCTGACGGGGACCACTCCACCCTGGAACTCGAGGACTTGCTGCAGGTTGCGGTGGGAAACGGCCGGCACTACGGCGGGGGCAACACGGTGTCCCCGATGGCTGGAATCGATGACCACATGCTCGACATCTATGCGATCCTTGCGGCACCACTCCGGGAGCACGTGAAGATCGCGCGGTTGCTCAAGGACGGAAGCTTCATTGACCACGATCGCGTGTTCCATCTGGCGACGCGGCGGGTGCGTCTGGTCACCGAGCGTCCGATGTCGGTGAACCTCGACGGCGAGATCGCCACCGAAACGCCGACGGACTTCACGGTGCAGCGGAACGCGGTGCATGTGGTCGTGGCACAGGGGACCACGAGCGCGACATTCGATGGTCCGGCAGCGGGCTGAGCGGGAGTTATTCAAGACGGCCAAGCAAAAAGGGCTAGACGAATTCCTTGAGGAGTTTGTACCCGGCCACTTTGTCTTCCAGGGAGATGACGGCCATGTCGTGGTCTGTGGTGCTCACGTCGGTCAGGGCGCCGTAAGTGAAGGCCGGGGCAGGGGAGCCGCTCTTGAGGCACGGGAAGGCGATGTATTCTCCGGCGGCAGTGCCGTCGCCGGAGTAATCCTTCTCGGTGTGGGTCGTCGGCACTTCGTAAGAGCCGTACTCCCAGCACACGAAAGCGTCCTCGAAGCTGGCTCCGCGGTATTTTCCAGTGCGGGTATCCACCAGATTTGAGGCCCAGTAGGTGCCTGCGATCAAGAACTCGCCGTGACTCGCCGAGGGTATGAGGCCAGTAACTCCCCAGCTGTGCACTTCTACGGGCTTGCTCTCCCAGGCGGCACTTCCCGTGAGGGGATCGTAGCCAACTACCTTCGTATGTCCTCCCCGGTAGGTGCCGGCGGGAAATTCGATGAAGCCGTCTACATACTCGCAGCGAACAGGGAAAGCGTCGCCACCTTCCAGCTTGGTGGCCTGAGTGCCCATGGCGTCAGAACACTCAACCTGCGAACCGTCCGCTGTCCACAGGACCCGACCGCTGGATGCACGGAACCCTACTGTTTTTGTAGTGTCCCGCAGGTTCATCGAGTGGGTTTCCTTGGTCACTTTGTCGCGTGCGTAAGGAGTTGGGTTGATGCCGACCGAGCCCACGTAGAGGTCCAGTTTTTCGGAGTAAACGAAATGCGCACCCAGATCCGTGCTGGCTCCCTTCCCGAAGATCTTTTCCAGCTCCACGTCCCAGACGACCTTGCCGTGGCGGACATGGGCCAGTGATTCAACACCCCCGGACCCCATGGAGTACAGCTCCTTGCCGACCGGCCGGAAGAATCCCGAAAGTGGGGTAATGTCCGGCTCGTCCTCACCCAGGTCCAGATCCACCCAGTGCTCGAACGACCCGTACTCCGGGTCGAAGGTGATGAAGCACATGTCATCCACGTCTTCGCAGGCATAGGGGCGGGTGGTGACCAGTTCTGTTGTGCCTCGGTAGAGTTCCTTGCCCGTTGTGAGGTCAAAGGCCACTGGGGAGGTCCACCAGGTGAAGCCGCCGTTGTCGGCCGGCGGAGTGGCTGCCTGCAGGAAGATGGCTGCGCTCTTCCCTGAATAGGTCTTGGTAACAACGGGTTCCAAGGGAGTTCCGGGGGTGTCCAAACCTGGGTGCACGGGCTGCTTCCACAATTCCTTGCCAGTGGCCACGGAGAGGGCGTGCGCTTCGACGCCGCCGGAAACACGGGTGTAGACCAGTGCCACGCCGTCGGTTACCACCGGCTGACCGATGGGTTCGAGCGCAACCTCCCAGGCCGCCGTCGCGGTTTCTTTGTTGCGGTCCGGGACTTCTGCGGTGGCTGGTGGTGTGGTTGCGCTGGATTCGGCCGGGCGAGGCAACGGAAGCATGGTGCACGCAGAAAGCAGGACGGCTGTGCCGATGGCCAACGCACCGAGCCCGAACGATGTGAAGCGGGCGCGGAGCATCGCGGGTCGAGAATGAGTCAAAGTTCCCCCAGAAAAATGGCCATCGAGACGTGGCTCACATAGAGAATACAGCCACTGGAGTCAAGTCACAGCCATTGGCTGTGTGGCCGGACCTGAGGGCGTCTTACGTCAGGGCCGGCCACACTGGCTGCTGCTGGGGAAGGGGGGAAAGCAGCCAAAGGCGCCGCCGGCTTCGTCGTCCAAAGGCCAGGCGGTGCTCCGTGATTGGTTGGCGAGGCTCCAGCCTCCCAACTGCGGCCGTCCCCCGTCCCCCATAAATCGGACAGCCTCACATCAAAGAAGTGCTTGTCGCGGCGGAATCGTGTCGCAATTTTGGGGAGATTCCGCAGGCACGGCGTTTGTGACCCGCAACACACAGTGGCGCGACCCCGGCTACACTGGAGAGGCGGCACACGCCCCCGGACGTGGTTCGGCAATTCGATGGTGAGTTGGAGGAATCTGCATGCCAAGTGTCACTGCTGACGCAGCGCGCATTGATGGCCTGAGGCTATCCGCACCGTCTGAGTACGCGCGCATCCTCCGCAAAGCCCATGAAGCCACCATCTCCGGCCGTCCGGATCCCCATATTCCGGCGTCGTTGTTGGAGTCCTGGCAGCGATCCTTGGCGCTTGGAATCAACCCCGAGCGGCACAGCCCTTTGCGTCGGCACGAGGTGGAGGAGGCCCGGACGCTCGGCGCAGGTCACCCGTTGGCGCCCGTGATTCCGGCGCTCACGCAACTTCTGGCCGACGAAACCCCGGACGGGAGGCACCTCCTGATCGTCACAGACCATCAAGGCGAGGTGCTGTGGCGCGTGGGGAGCAGCCATGCCCTCCGGCAAGCCGATTCGTTGGAATTCGTTGAGGGTGCCGACTGGTCGGAGTCGGGAATCGGCACCAACGCCATCAGCGAGGCCCTGATTACTGGGGCGCCGGCGCAACTGTTGTCCGCCGAGCACCTGGTCCGTTCCCATCACGAGTGGGCCTGCACGGCCTCGCCCATCCGGGACCCACACACCAACCGGATTCTTGGAATCCTCGATCTGTCCGGGCCAATCAATACCGTCACCCCCGATAGTCTGCGCATGGTGCGTTGCGCTGTCCGCCTGGCCGAGGAGCTGCTGCGGTCCAGTATGCCGGCTGTCAGCGCGGGAGACGGTCCGCCCGCCACGCTGAAACTGAACCTTTTGGGGGACACGCCAACAGCAGAGGTCGACGGCGGTGCACGCCTACCGTTGACGCTCCGCCGGGCGGAAATCCTGGCTTTGCTGGCCTCGCGTTCGGGTGGCTGGAGCGCTGAGGAACTGGCATATCACGTGCATGGTGAGGACGGCGCGGCCGCGTCGGTACGCACGGAGATGCACCGGATCCGTGCGGCCCTGGGGAAGGTCGTGGAGGCCAATCCCTATCGTTTCGCGGCCGGCATGGAGGTGGTCACGGACGTTTCCACGGTGACTGGGCATTTGCGGGCTGGGCGGGTTGGAATGGCGCTGGAGGTCTACAGAGCACCGCTTCTTGCGCGTTCGGGCAACCTCGCGATCGAGCTCCTCCGCGACGAACTCAACGCAGCAGTCGGCGCCTCCGTGCGGGCCAGTGGCAACCGGGACCTCATGCTGCGTTGGTGTTCCACCGACCTGGGGGCCGATGACTTCGATGCGTGGGCTGCGGCCGAAGCAACTGTTGGCAATGATCCACGCTTTGGATTGCTGCAGGCACGGATGGCCCGGAGGGATCGCGAGTTCGGAGCCTAGCCGAGGTCCAAGGTGCGTCGGTGAATAAATAGATTTCACTAGGAAAACTAGCTAGTTATTCTAGTTATATGTATGCTTACGAATGTTCCTGACGTTGCTTAGCCCCGGAGTCGTGAGTGTCTTGGTTACTTTCATCGAAGTTCCACCGCCTGGGCCCTTCATCGTCCCGGATGAAATCGGCGACCACATCGACAGCCGCACGGACCTCACCCGATCTACCCTGGACGGCACCTCTGCGCCGCAGGGCGGACGGGTGGCTCACTGCGGCAGCCTGGATCTCGGCGGGCTGCTTCGGGAAACCGGTCAGGGAAGCCATGAGGCTTTCACGGAGTTCTATCGGCGCACCTCGCCCCGCGTGTTCGGGATGGTGCGCCGTGTAGTAGTCGACCCGGGCCTCAGCGAGGAAGTGACCCAGGAAGTCTTCATTATGGTGTGGCGGCACGCGGCGGCATACGATCCTGCACGGGGAAGCCCGACTACCTGGCTGCTGACGATCGCCCACCGCAAAGCTGTGGACAGGGTGCGCTCGCAGCAAAGCAGTACCGACCGCAACGCACGATGGGCAACAGCCTCGTACACCCGCCCCTATGACGAGGTCGCAACGTCCTCCTTGGACCGCATGGAATCGCTGCAACTCATGGACTCGCTGGCGGCACTGTCGCCGCTGCAACGCGAGGCGATTGTCCTGGCATACTTCGGCCCCCTCACCTACCGGGAGGTCGCTGAGAGCCTTTCGAAACCGCTACCCACCGTCAAGTCCCGCATCCGGGATGGCCTGAATCTACTCCGGGAGCAACTCAAGCCCGCCTGACGGTGGGAACGGCCAGCAACCATCACGGATGAACGAGGATCTTCACCGCCGTGTCGTTGTGGTGGATCAGAGTGTCGAACCCTTTCTCCACCAGTTCCTCCAGTGCGATCCTGCCCGTGATGAAGGGCTTAAGGTCAACTTTTCCCTCCTGGACAAGCTTGATGGCCTCAGCGTGATCCCGGACGTAGGCGATGGTGCCACGCAGATCGATTTCCTTCAAGACGATCTTCTGCATGTCCACGGTGGCGGGATGCCCCCAAATGGACACGTTCACCACCACGCCGGCGGGCTTCACTGCCGTCAGCAGGGTGTCCAGCACCGCATTGACCCCCGCGCATTCAAAGGCCACGTCCGCGCCGACGCCGTCGGTGAGCTCCAGGATCCGCGCCTGAAGATCTTCCTGGCCGGGATCAATCACGTGATCTGCAACTCCGCTCGAGATCGCCGTCTCCTTTCGGGCCGCGCTGAGTTCACTGATGACGGTGGTGACCCCCTGGCTTTTCAGAACGGCCGCCGTCAGCAATCCGATGGGTCCGGAGCCGCCCACCAGGGCGACATCGCCGGGTTTGGCCCCACTGCGCGTCACGGCGTGATGGGCTACGGACAGCGGCTCGATCAGGGCCGCTTCATCCAGGGGAATGTCGCCGATTTTGTGAACCCAACGGGTGTCGACCACCACCATGCTCCCCAGGCCGCCGCCTCCACCGGAGAGCCCGATGAAGCCCATTTTGGTGCAGAGGTGGTAGTTGCCGGCTTTGCAGGGCGGACACTCATCGCAGACGAAGTAGGGCTCCACCACCACGTTGTCGCCCACTTCAAGGGCCTGAATGCCATCTCCAAGCTCCACGATGGTCCCCGAAAATTCGTGTCCCATGGTCACCGGTGCTTCTTCCTGTGACAGGGGATGGGGGTGCCCCGGTGAGGGTACGAAGATGGGGCCTTCGAGGAACTCGTGGAGATCGGTTCCACAGATGCCGCACCAGGCGACTTGAATCTTGACGGTGCCGGGCCGCACCTGCGGCTCGTCGACGTCGTCGATCCTTATGTCGTTCCGGGCGTGAAATCGTGCTGCTTTCAAGGCTGGCTCCTTAGCGCGTGTGGTGGGATGGCTGCAGGCTGTACACGGGGGTGGGCAATCCCTCCATGCGGGCCTTGAGCTGCAGGGCCAGGTACTTGGAGTAGTGCCTGCTCTGATGCAGGTTCCCGCCGTGGATCCAAAGGTTCTCAACATTGGTGGGCTTCCACATGTTGCGCAGTTCGCCCTCCCATGGGCCCGGATCTTTGGGGGTGTCGGAGCCGTAGCCCCAGCACTTGCCCACCTGATCTGCTACTTCGGGGGAGACGAGGTCCGCGAGCCAGCCGTTCATGGAGCCATAGCCTGTGGCATAGATGATGACATCGGCTTCGAGTTCGTCGCCGTTGTCCATGATCACGGCGTTCCCGGTGATTTTGCTGACCTGGCCGTTGGCGAGTTTCACCCGACCGTCGATGATCAGCTGCGAAGCGCCGACGTCGATGTAGTAGCCGGAGCCGCGTCGCAGGTACTTGAGGAACAAGCCTGAACCATCCACCCCGAAGTCCAGCTCGAAACCGGCGGCTTCGAGCTGGGAGTAAAAGTCGGCGTCGCGCTTTGCCATCTCCTGGTACACAGGCACCTGTGCGTCCGGAAGGATGCGGTAGGGGAGTGAGGCGAAGAGGAGGTCGGCCTTCTCGGTGGTCACGCCGTTGGCCAGGGCCCTCTCGGAGTAGAGGTCCCCAAGGGCAAGGTCCATCAGCGATTCGCTCCGGGCGATGTGGGTGGATGAGCGTTGGACCATGGTGACGTCGGCGCCGTGCTCCCAGAGGTCGGCACAAATATCGTGGGCCGAGTTGTTGGAGCCGATGACCACGGCCTTCTTGCCGGTCCAGTCGCCGCCGCCAGGATGCTTGGAGGAATGGTATTGCTCACCGAGGAAGGTCTCCGCGCCGTCGAAGACCGGGATGTTCGGGTAGCCGGAAACGCCCAAGGCGAAGACGAGTTGCCGGGGACGCAAGGTGACCCTTTCGCCGTCGCGAATGACATTGACCTCCCAGGTGCCGCTTTCCTCGTCCCGGCGCACCTTGGTGCATTCGGTGTTGGACCAGTAGTTGAGCTCCATGATGCTGGTGTAGTGCTCCAGCCAGTCGCCGATCTTGTCCTTGGCTGCGAAAACGGGCCAGTCGTCGGGGAAGTTCAGGTACGGCAGGTGGTCATACCAGACGGGGTCGTGCAGGTGCAGGGACTTGTACCGGTTGCGCCAGGCGTCGCCGGGACGGGCGTTCTTGTCCACGATGATGGTGGGCACGCCCAGCCGGCGAAGCCGCGCGCCGAGTCCAATGCCGCCTTGGCCGCCGCCGATGACCACCGCGTACGGCTGGTCCTCGTAGCCGAGGCGTGCAGCCTCATCCTCTTTGCGTTCCAGCCAGGATTTCCGGCCTTTTTCGATGCTGTGGGTGACCCCTTGTTCGCGGTTGGGTCCCTTCTTTTCTTCGAATCCCTTGAGCTCCTGCATGGTTGTGAGGAGCGTCCAGCATTTGCCGTTGCGGAGCCGCAGGTGTGCATAGCCCCTTCCTTGCAGTGTTTCGAAATTCACCCAGGCTTCGGGGTTGGCGGCGTCGCCCGTGGCGTTTTCGGCCAAGGTCCACTGGGCAGGCTGGACGTCTGCGAGAACGGCTTCCAGCATGTCCTTGATGGCGTCCTTGCCCTCGAGGGTCTTGAGATTCCAGGTGAAGGAGACGAAGTCGCGCCAATACGATTCGTCTTCGAAGAGTTCCAATACGGCGTGGATGTCCTGGCTGCGCAGAGCGTCGTCGAACTGCGTCAACCAGGCTTCCACCGCACCGTTGGCTGTGTCAGGCATGATTCCTCTTTCCGTTGCTGGCGAGGGGACACCATCCGGCATGTCATTGGCTGGAAAGTGGCCCACGTCACAAGTAAAGGTCGGAGGGGGTTACAAGAGGGTTACACGATGCGTCGCCGGTGGAAACTAGGACCCAACAACCGAGTATTCGCTCGTCAGTTTCGTGGCCAGGCGTTCGATGTTCTTCGTTGACGGACTCCCGGAGGTCATCGCGCTGAAGTCGATCACCATCCAGTTCCTCCCGCGCACAACGTTGATGTCGCCCTGCCGGGAGCCGGCCAGGATCTTGTAACTCTTCTCAACGCTTTCTGGGTCCGGGTAGAGGTCCACCTGCACGTGCTCGGAACACAGCCGCTGGGCCGAGGCCAATTTCACGCCGTCGCTCATCGGAACTATCGGATCGCCTGCGGGCTGCGGATCGCACTCCAGGACGTCATCCACGACGGCAAACGCCTCATCGATGGAGTTGAAGGATTGGAGGTCGGCTGGGTCCTGTTGCCCTGTGCATGCCGTGATGCCGGCAATTGCCAGGCACACGATTCCAATGGCCACTGAACGCTTGCGCTCCATCACGCATACCCCCCAAGGTTGTTGACGTCCTTTCAATGTACCCGCAGGTGAGGGGCGTGGGGACTTGCACGTAGAAACGGTCGACGGCGGCACCGGCCGACGGCGGTCGCGTCACCGTCCGCTGGTGCCGCGTTGAGCGTGTGTGAGCTTGGGGGTGTCGCGGAGAGTTCGGCCCGATCTGTCCAAGGTGCGTGGAACGCGCGATTGGATCAGGGACTTGCGGCGCTGCCTGACATTGCAGGGTCCCGTGTGCTTGTGCGTCTTTGCCCGAAGGCCAGCATGATGGCGGCGATACCGAGAAGACAAGCGCCGAGGAGCGCGGGTGCTTGGACGGAAATCCCCACCAGCGTTGCACCACCGGCGGATCCTGCCGCGATTCCTGCGTTGAACGCGACTACTGCGGCCCCAGAGGCGATGGTTTGGTTACCGAGGGAGCGGTCGAGGATTTCTGATTGCAAGAGAGTGGGTAGCAGCCCGAAGCACGTACCCGCCAGTACCGAAGTGGCGAAAACAATGATGGGTGCTGAGAGCAGAGCGGCTCCAGCGAGGATGACAGCTTCGGCGACCATGACCATTAGGGCTCTCTGCAAGCGTCTGCTCCCTGCCAGGCGCCCGGACATTGCTGTCGCAATGATGACGGATCCTCCGTAAACCGCCAGGACAAGGGACGGTTGGACTTGAGCGTGGCTGGCCAGGGGCGCGATGAACGTGTAATAGGCGAAGTGTCCAGCCAGTGCCACAGCGAGGACGAGGGCTATGGGCAGGAAGTGGCGGCTGGAACTTTCCTGTGGCGTGGTCTCTATTCGCGTCGTCGGGGTTTGCGGTCGTGGTGCGTAGATCATGACCGCAAGGACGCCGCAGGATGCGATGGCAAGGGGGATGCGCCAGTCAAGGTGACTTAGCGATTCGGCCGCGGGTACGCCGAGGGCAAGTGCGCAGCCGTTCCCAAGCAGTACCTTTGCGGTCGCTTTACCGGTGTTGTTGGGTGAGGCCGCGGCTGCAAGTGACAAGACCAGCGGGAAGAACGCACCGTGGGCGGCTCCTTGGATCGCCCGAAGGACCAGATACGTCGACATGTCCGGTGCCGCGGTCGTGGCGAGGCCAAGGGCTGCGAACGCGGCGGCTGTGAGGATCGCGGCTTGGCGGAGATCGAACCGTTGGGCGAGAGCGCAAAGGGGAAGCGCCAAGACTGCCGTGCTGAGTGCGTAGAGGCTGGAACCGGCTGCGGCTGTTCCGATGTCTGAACCAAATGCCCTGGCGATGTGTTCCAGCGAGCCGGTGGGGGCCATCTCGACTGTGACGGCGAAAAAGAGTGCGAACGGCAGGGACCAAGCTGTCAGCAGCCCTGCCCTTCGCGTTTCAGATGGCACGTTCGCTTTCGGGCAACTCGGGGATCCTGGGCGGGAGGTTGCGGGTGACCGATTCAGGGTACGTTCTGACGCTTAGCAGGATTGTCTCAGTCTCTGCCCTCAGCGTCGCATGTTGCTGGGCTGGGGCCAGCAGCACGGACCCCGTTTCAAGCTTCCGACCTTCGACATCGGCGTGACCGGAAAGGATGATGACGGCTTCATGCACGCCTTGGTTGCCTAGCGTCAGGCTTTGTTGGGGCGCCAAGGCCCAATGCTCGATGGTTTCGGTTTCGCTGTGCAGCATTCCGCGGCGGATCAGGCAGCTCCAGTAATCTTCCGTGTCCGGTGTCTTGATGATCATGAGGCTGGCGTCCTGAGCTCGACGGCAAACAGTTCCACATCGGAGTGTGCTGTCAGCACGGCATTGGATCCGTTCGGGACCAGGAACGAGGTGGGCGCATCGATAGTAGCGGTGGTGTCAGCGAAGGAAAGTGTGGCGCTGCCTTTGTTCAGGAACCCTGCAATTTCCGTCCCCGGTTTTCCGAGGTCGAGGCCCTGTCCTTGGCTGAGGGTGTGGCGTTCAATGGCGGCAAGAGGACCGTCAAAAGTCCCGTGTGTGCTGACGCGGGGCGTGGAGTGGAGGTCATGGATGCTGGCCGGCATGGGTGATCTTTCTTCGAGTGGGACGCCTTCAAGGCAGTTCTGAGTCCGTGGTGTAAGTGTTTCTATGACCCACCAATTCAGGGTCGTCGTTCCGGTGTTGCGCAAGCCGTGGGTGTTCCCGGGCGTTGTCAGCGCGAGGGTTCCCGGACTGACTTGGTGCGGAGATCCGTTGAGGAAAAACTCGCCGGTTCCATTCAGAACCAGGTAAATCTCCTCGGTCCGGGTGTGACGGTGTTCACCGCTAACGCCGCCGGGAGGGAGCGTCGCCCATTCCACGGCTTCTGTCGCGGATTCGAGCTCGCGCCGCGTGTAAAAGGCTTTCCATCCGGTGGTGCCTGCAGCGCCGTGTACTCCCAGGACGGTGGCGTGGCCGGAAGGAGTGCGGGGTCTCGGTGGCACCTTGGTGAGGATATTCATGCCGCGGAACCTGCCAGGTCGCGGGTCATGGCAAGGGTAAGAATTTCCAGCGCAGCTTCGATGTCCCCGGAAGTGAGGTCATTGACGAAGGTCGCCGATCCGATTCCGGTGGGCAGAGGCAGTCGCTGGAGTCCATTGCGGTGCCTGGTTGTGTCGATGAGGGCCGTCACCAGAACTTCGACGCTCATGGAGGGGTGGTTTACCGGCAAACCAAGCGCGCGCATGACGCTGAAGATCCGGCTGGACTGCTCGGGGGCCACGAGGCCGCGGTGGACGCTGATGGCGGTGGTGAGGGCCATGTCCAAGCACACGGCTTCGCCATGGAGCAGTTCAGGCAAGGCAGTCATTTCCACGGTGGGGGAGAAGGTATGGCCGTAGTCGACCAAGCGTTCCAGGGTCTGTTCCCAGAGATTGGGTTCCAATTCTTCGAGCATCCCGGTGATGGCCTTGTCGATGATCTGTTGCTGGGCCTCGGTGTTCTGTTGGAACCGGCCATTCAGGGCTTCGGTGCCGTGCTCTTCGAGCAGGTTGAAGAGTTCTTCGTCCTTGACCAATGCAATTTTGAGGATTTCCGCCAGCCCGTTGGAGACGTGGCGCTGGTCCAGGGAGCTGAGGAAGGAGGTGTCGAGGAGGTTGCGGGAGGCAGCGAAGTAGGTGCCGATCTTGTTTTTACCGGCATGGAAGTTCACACCGGTCTTGACTCCGACGCTCGCGTCTACGATTCCGATCAGCGTAGTCGGCACTCTGACGAAGGGGGTGTTGCGTCGGTAGATGCTGCAGGCAAAGCCAACGATGTCGGTGAGTACCCCGCCGCCAATGGCGATCACAGGTTCCCTCCGGCGATCGAGCTTGAAGGTTTCGATGGCTTCGAGGACCGTTTCCACTGCGCTCCAACGCTTATTTGTTTCGCCGTGCGGCAAGACCAGGATCCGGTATTCGGAAAGATTCGCAGCGGCGTAGGCGCGGATCTTCTCGCCATAGAGGTCGTTGACAGTGGTGTCGGTGACGATGAGCCGTCGTGAGCCGTGTTCTCCATCTACCAACGTCGGGTTGGCGGGGTCGAGGATGTCAAAGGTGGTTTCGACGCGGTATTGCACGTCCTGCTGGGCGGAGACGGTCCATGCGCGGTTGATGGTAGTCATTTCAGGCCTCTCGGGAGATGGTGGGTCGTGCGGAAAAGGGGTTACGGGAACGCAGTGCGTTGTTGGCCGGGACTTCGACCAGCCGCCACAGCAAGTAGGCGCAGCCGAGGCTGAGCCCAAAGGCAGCGAGAATGGTGATGACGGCGGGCAATGGCGGCAGCGCGGCCGGTCCGATGATCGTGCGGGCCAGCGTCAGAACAATGTCGTGAACCATGTAAAACGCGAAAGACAACTCGCCTAAACGGACTGCTGCCGGGGAGGCGAAGACTGCCGGTGGGGAAGGATCTTGTGCTGCCGCGACCACAACCAGGAGCACGGGGATGACATAGGCCGCGTCCATTTGCCAGGTAATCGGCAGGAAGAGCGACCCTGCGTAGCCGAGGGCTGCGAGCAGGAGGGCCGGACCGAGCGGCATGGTCGGCAGGGTTTGCTCGCGAACCGCCCTGGCCGCGAGCATGCCCAGGGTGAATTCGAGCAGCCTGACCGGCGGGAGTGCGTACACGGCCCAGATTTGCGGAATGGAGGCGCCGAACAACGGCGATTGGGCGTGGTTGGGGCCGAAGGCTTCTCCGGTGGGGAGGAGCCCGGCCGCCAACGGCGCCAAAGTGATCAGCGCGACCAGACCTCCACCGATGAGAAGCAGCCGGTGTCGTGGGATGCGGTTCACCATCGGCAGCACAAACGGGAACGCAAGGTAGAAGAAAAGTTCAGCTGAGAGCGACCAGCTGGGGTGGTTGATGCTGAAGAACGCAGTATCGGCCGGTATCCAGGCGTGGACAAGCAGGAGGTTTGCGACCGCCTCACCCATTGTGGAGGCTCCAAGTCCGCCGATGGCCAGGGCGATGACAAAGGTCACGGCATGGTTCGGAACGATCTTGGCAATTCGTCGCCAGATAAACCGTCCTGGGGTGTCCCCGGCGCGGGCTGACCACATCAGGACGAACCCGGAAAGGATGAAGAAGAATGTGACGCCGAACCATCCGCCGTTTTTGAGGATGAACTGCAACGGTTCAACGATGTCTGGATTGCCGATGTAGAAACGACTCAGGCTGATGTGGAAGGCGAAAACAAGCAGCGCGGCGTAGAACCGGAGCCCTGTCAGGGCGTCCAAGCGGCGTGCGGTTACCGGGAGTGTTCCGGTCGGTTCAGGCAAGAGGGATGCTTTGGGCATGGGAGAACACTCCCTTCGGGTCGTAAGTGGCACGGGCGCGTTTGAGGCGGGGCAGGTTGCCCTTGTAATAGAGGTCGAACGAGGTCAGTCCGGAGGTGTTCCAGTTGTTGTCATCCAGGTCAGTGTCCGCGTAGTTGACGAAAGCGCCGTCCGCTGTGGAGTTCAGCGGAGGGACTCCGCCGGTAAAGGCAAACATTCCTTGGTAGGTGTTGCGGGTCCAGGCGACGTTGCTTTGGTCATCTTCAGGGTTGTCCCAGATGGAGACCACTTGGAATTTGATGATGGAGTCCCGTTGGGGAACAGCCGTCGCGTCCGGGGCAACGGTGTTGACGGCCCCTCCGTAGGAGGCGATCATCAGCAACGCTCCAGGGTTGGTCATGGCCGGGTCGTTCAGCCCGCGGTACGCGGCGGAGATTGCCTCGGGTGTGTAGGTACGACGCAGGTACGCGGATTTGCCTTTGAAGCGTCGGGTGGAGTCTGGCCCGGTGAACCCGGTCCATTGTGTGGCCTGCATCCATGGCACGACTCGGCGCTGGACTACTTTTGCTGCAGGGACTCCCTCTGAAATGGCTGCCAGGTAGCGATCCAGGACGCCTTTGGAATCAGGTGCTGCGGCATCGACGATGGTGTCCATGGTGATGGAGCCGTTGCAGCGGTGCCAGGTTTTGAGCTGGGCAAAGAGGTTCGCTTCCGGCGTTCCGGGGGTCGCGTTCTTCTCGTGCCACTGACCGTGGTTGTTCAACAGGCGGGTGAATGATCCTTCATCGATGTCATCCCAGGACCAGGAAATGGTGCTGAGCCAAACGTGACGGGGAGGTGATGGCAAGGCCTTTTCCGGCCGGCCTTCCGTGGCTGAGGGGCTGCGGAGCCAGTAGCGGGTTGCGACGCCGAAGTTCCCACCCCCTCCGCCGGTATAGGCCCACCACAGCTCATGGTTCCGGTCCTGTGGGTCCCGGGTTCCGCGGCTGACGGCGACTGAACCGTCCCGGCGGACGTGGACGGCTTCTACGGCGAAGAGGTGGTCAACGACGAGGCCGTCGCGGCGGTTCATCGATCCGTAACCGCCGCCTGCGATGTGACCGCCGGCAGCAACGGTGGGGCAGTTCCCGGCAGGGACGTAGACGCCCCATTGTTTGTAGAGGAGTTGGTAGACCAGTCCCAGCTGCGCGCCGGCTCCTACCTCGAAGGCCTTCATCTCCGGGTCCCAGCGGACTTGGTCCATAGCGGAGAGGTCGATGATGGACTCCACGGCAGGGTTGGCGACAAATGCTTCATAGCAGTGCCCTCCGCTGCGGGCAGATGGTTTCAGTCCAAGCCGCAGGACGGTGCGAAGTTCTTCGGCGACCTCGGCTGCAGTGCGTGGAAATGCGATGCGCGTGGCCTCTCCTTTCCACCGCAGGTTCGTACCTTGCTGCAGGTCATCGAACTGTTCGGAGGCGGAGGTGATGACTTGATAGCTCCCGGTTCGGGCCTGGGTTTCGGCCGCCTCGGCGCGGGCAGGTGCACCGCTCAGGGCGATGGCACCCAACAGTGCGCCGCTTGCGCTGAGCATCGACCGGCGGGAGGCGGTGAGGCTCACGAAAACGCTCCGATCGCGATGGGTGTCCGGAGCGCGGCAGCGTCCTTTTCGTAGGGCAGGGCGCCGTCGGGCATGTTGATGATCTCGAGTTGGAGCCCGAATGGCGAGTGGAGGTATACCCATCTGTCCCCGGCGATGGGTCCGTCGGTGATGGTCTCGGGTTCGCCCAAGGTGGTGTAACCAATAATGCTCCGAAAGGAGTTAACCGCCTGGTCCACGTCGTCTGCGTGGAAGGCAACATGATGGCCGCCCACGTCGCTGTTTGCCGGACGGGGTGAGGGGGAGTTCCCGTGGAGTACTGCCACCGGAAGTCCATGCTTGCTGCTGAAGAGGTAACCAGTGGCCCCGAACGCGTTGATGGCCTCGTATTGGCTGAAACCGAGCGTGGATTCCAGCTCGTGCTGGGCCTTTGCGAAGTCGTACCGGCTCAAAGCAACTGCTCCGAGGAGGCGCTCCACTGGTTTGTGCTGGATTGCCAGATGGATCCCGGAAGGAAGTGCTACCTCATAGCCGTTGATGGGGTGCTCGATAGGGCGAACTGTCGCGTTCTCGTTGTAAAGTCTGGCGATCACGCGGTCCGGGTTCGGGGTCTGGAAGAGGATGAAGAAACTGCCTGCCGCTCCCGGGGGAGAGTCCCAGGAGCGGCGTTCGGCGCCAGCGTACTCGAAAAGTTCGAGGTTGATACCACGAACGTTCATTGCGGTGACCGTTAATGAGCAGGTTCCCCGTGCTCCGAGTTTCGCCGCCATCCATCCCGGTTCCCGATCGGTGATCGGCCCTTCGACGTAGCAGACCTCAGCGCCGAGGGCGTTCTTGAGGTCATGGATTGCTTGGCGAAGTGATCTGACAGTGAGACCGAAATGGTCTATGCCGCGAATTTGGGCACGGTTCATGATTCCCCCTGGATGTGATGCGAATGGGGCCTAGATTGGGCCCTGTGTGGATGTGACGCAGATTCGATAAGCGTCAGGATTGTTCTGGTGGGTTAGAGGTTGGTGCCGCCGGTGGCGTCGATCTTCTGCCCCGTGATCCAGCGAGCTTCATCGGACGCAAGGAAAGCGACGATGCTTGCAATATCGTCGGGCTGTCCGACCCGGCCCAGAGCGCTGCTGGCAGCGACCCCTGCTTGGGCTTCTTCGTTGTCGCGCAGCCAACCAGCGTTGATATCGGTGTCTACCACGCCCGGGGCGACCGAATTGACGGTGATTCCCCTGGGCCCGAGATGTTTGGCGAGGGTCAGTGTGAAGGCTTCAATTGCGCCCTTGGTCAGGGCGTAACCGATGATCTCAGGGAATGCGATGCGGGTGACGCCGGATGAGACATTGATGATGCGGCCCCCGTTGGCGATGCGGGACAGGCCTTCCTTGACGATGAAGTAGGGTGCGTTGACGTTGATGGCCTGCTGGGTAAGAAAGTCTTCCCGGCTGAAGTCCTCGATGGCCCCGCGCAAGGTAACCCCTGCATTGTTCACGAGAACCTGAACCGTCTGGTTTAGAACTCCGGCTTCGGCAGCGGCTTTGTCGTAGGCGGCCCAAAAATCCTGTGCTGCGGTATCGCTTCCAAGGTCCGCCTGGAAGGGGAATGCCTTGCCTCCGGCGGCCTCGATGGAGGCTGCAACGTCGGCGGCTGCCTTCTTGTCCTTTCCGTAGTGGACAGCGATGGTCAGGCCGGCTGTGGCGAGGCGGGCGGAGATTGCCGCGCCGATCCCGCGGCTGGCCCCGGTTACGACGGCGATGTTGTCTTTGTGTGTTTCGCTCATGGATGAGATACTTGCATACGTTTAGTGATCACTACAAGAAAGATGTCGAAAACTTATGTGTGGCGCTCGCCACAGCATGAAAACCACTCTCGTGGAGGCAGTCGGAATAGAAATCCGCTGCTGGGGGCTCTTATTGAGAGGAACGACGAGAGGACGAAGATGTCAGGTAAAGCAGGCCAGGGCCGGAAATTTAATATCGACGAAGCCCTGGAAGCAGCTACTTTGGTCTTCTGGGACAGCGGCTACGAGGGCACGTCTCTGGCGGAGCTCACAAAGGCCATGGGCATCAATCCGCCCAGCCTTTATAAAGCCTTCGGTTCAAAGGAGGATCTCTTCTTCTCCGTCGTGGACCACTACAACGCAACCCACGGAAACTTCATGTCCATCGCCTTCGCAGAAGAAGAAACCGGACTGAAGCTCATGCGTCGGCTGCTGATAGAAGCCGCCGACCACTACCCGTCAAAAACCTTTCCCGGAGGCTGTCTGGTGATCAGCTCCGCCGTCGCAGTTACCTCCGCGAACCGGCACGTCGCAGAGCGTCTGGCCAAAATGCGCAACGACAACATCTTGGCCATGTCAGAGGCACTCTCCCGCGACCGCGACGCCGGCAGGATCCCCCAAGACACCGACACGAACGCAATGGCTGCTTTCGTTGGAGCGACCCTGCAGGGAATGAGCCAGCAAGCCCGCGACGGCGCCAGTAAAGAAGACTTGCTCCGCATCGCCCATTACGCCATCAGTGCCATCGGAGCCTGACCGGCTCTAACCCCCGTCGGCTAGCTTTTTCAGCCGGAGATGCTGCTCTTCCCACTGCCCCGGAGTGAGGTCGGGAATATTCGGTGGGAGGAAGTCTGCCCGAGCGTCCCCTGCTTCGATAACGTGCCGTATAAGTACATTCTTAATGTCCCGTCCAAGACATGAAATGAAGTACTGGGATTCGGTTACAGTAGGTGGAGCAGTAAGCCCATGACATGGGTGCCTGTTGGAGTCAGGGGAGTGCGGGCCTGGGCGTCACTCAAGCCCTCACATTTCCATAAGATTGCTTCCCGGGCATCGTTCAGATACTCACGAAGCTGTGCCCCTTGGTCATGGTCAGCGATCGGCAAGAACTGAACGCTACACGGTAGTTCGCCTTTGATTAATATCGATCGAAGCGCCAGCAACCCCGCGACGGCGACAAGTACGACGGCGTTCGCGTCACCGGCCGCTGGTGCTCGGCCGAGGTCAGCAGGGCTTGCCTCAAGCAGGTGAGTCGCTCGACGCTGGGAGGCTGCTGGCCGACTCGGGTGCTTGTCCACCCATGAGATACATCAGCCCCGAATCTTCGCTGTCACGGCCGAACCCGAGGCGGCGCAAGGCCTGAACTTGCACCTCTGTGGTGGTGAGCACTATGGCCGCGCAGCCGGCACTGACGACGGGTATCAGTGAGCGCATCGCCTCTTCGAGATCGTCAGCAGTAGTCGCCGGATCGTGAATCAACGCAAACAAGACCCATGTCTCCTTCGCCCCGTGGGTCTTTTTCCACGCCCGAAAATTTGGGAGGAGGCCACGTGCGCGGTGGAACCGGCGCGATGGCAGGATAGCGGCCATCAAGCCGAGGAGGATCACCTCAACCGCCACGAACATCCAAAATCTGTATGCTGCCGGAACGGTCACGTTCACCAGGACTAATAGTCCAATGCCAGTTACTGCCACCACTAGGAGCCTGATTCGAGCTAACCTCGTGTAGTCCCTCTCAGCCCCCGCTAGTGCTGTGATCTGACCGCGGCGAATAACCAGACCGGCAAGGGATGCCACCGTAAGGGTGTATGCGGCGGAAGCCGCGGCGCTCCACCTTTGTGTTGGGCTGCGGGCTCCCAGAGCCGCGTAGGCACGAGCGGCGCTTCTGGCGCGCTTTGGACTGACCTTGTCCCAATTGCTGACTGCTGGATTCATGCCCATGCCTGCTTTGCTTCGACCAGAAGTTGATTTCATCCAATGTTGGGGTGCCCAGGTCCTACTCTTCTTCGTTCTCCTGCGCTGCACGCTGTCGAAGAACCTGACGGTCTTCCCAGAGCCTGGCGCCGATAAGGGCACCTCCACCAATTCCAACGAGGGCAGTCACAGCCAAGACCACCAGACTTGAATTGCCCTTTCCGAGAACAGAGAGCACCAACCACGCGACAGGCACACCCGCAGCGGTAACTCCGGCCGCAAAAAGGAACACAAACAATGGCTTCTTCATACGTAGATCTTTCTGCGACGTGCCAGCCGGCGGATTGCCCGTGACTAAATGTTGAACGGCCTCATTACCACCATGATCACGATCGCGAGCACGATATCGAGCACCGCCAGCACGATCCCGGCGGTAGCCTTAACCCCCCTGCACCTCCGCCTTGCGGGCAAAGATAAAGGCAGCGATGCCCAGGGGAATTCCCAGGATGAAGATCCCAATGACGCCCAGGATGATCGACGTCTTCTTGTATGACCGGCCGAGCCTTCGTTGAATGTCGATCTCAGTGGAGTCGGTTACAGTCGTCATGGTTTCCCCCTGTTTTCTTGGTATTCGGCTTGAAGGATAACCCGCGGACGCCCCAACTCCTGCAGTCCGTGTCGCTAAGTAGCCTTACCACCCCCGCCGGAAACCGCCCTATCCTTAATTGATGAGCCACTCAGCCGAATCCACCATCGCTTTCGAGGGTCAGTTCGCCCGCGACTTCCCCGAGCTGGCCATCCCGTGGCGTGCGGAGGAGGCCCCGGATCCGCAGCTCCTGCTGCTCAACCAGCCACTCGCCGTCGAACTTGGTTTTGATCTTGAGTTCCTGCGGAGCCCGGAGGGCGTGCGGCTGCTGGTGGGCAATGCCGTCCCGGAGGCCGCTACCCCTGTTGCGCAGGGCTACGCGGGACACCAGTTCGGCTGGTATTCGCCGCGGTTGGGCGATGGGCGTGCACTCCTTTTGGGCGAAGTCGCCGACGCTGATGGGAGGCTCCGCGACATCCACCTGAAGGGTTCGGGCCGGACGCCGTTCGCGCGGAACGGTGATGGCCGGGCCGTCGTTGGGCCCATGCTGCGCGAGTACATCGTCAGTGAAGCGATGCACGCCCTGAATATCCCGACGACCAGGTCCCTTGCGGTCGTCGCGACCGGTCGCTCGGTTCCACGCGAGACGGTCCTGCCCGGCGCGGTCCTTACCCGCGTGGCGAGCAGCCATATCCGGGTCGGCAGCTTCCAGTACGCGAGGGCCAGCAACGACATCGAACTGTTGCGCCGCCTCGCCGACCATGCAATCGAACGCCACCACCCGTCGTCGAGCACTGAAGAGAACCCGTACCTCGCCCTGCTCAAGGGGGTCATAGCGGTCCAAGCGCGGCTCGTGGCCCAGTGGATGCTGGTCGGCTTCGTCCACGGCGTGATGAACACCGACAACATGACGGTGTCCGGCGAAACCATCGACTACGGTCCGTGCGCCTTCATCGACGGATTCGATCCCGGCGCAGTCTACAGCTCCATCGATGAGCAGGGCCGCTACGCCTACCGCAACCAGCCGTTGGTGGCCGAGTGGAACCTCGCCCGCTTCGCCGAGTCGCTGGTGCCCTTGATCCACGAGGACGAGGAGCAGGCCGTGGCGCTCGCGGTGGAGGCGCTGGGCGGCTTCCGGCAGCAGTACAGCGCCGTCTGGTTCAGCGGCATGCAGGCCAAGCTTGGGTTGCCTGAGGGAATGGACGACGCCGGCGCCTCGCCTCTGGTGGATGACCTCCTTGAGTTGGTCAAGGAGGCGCGGGCCGATTACACCTCATTCTTCCGTAATCTCAGCAAGGCCGCCCGGGGCGATGCCGAACCCGTCCGCGGCGCGGTCCTTGACCTTCCCGCGTTCGATGACTGGCTGGAACGCTGGCGGGCCGTAGGGCCGGACGCTGATGCCATGGACCGGGTGAATCCCATCTACATTCCGCGCAATCACCTGGTGGAAGAGGCCCTTGCGGCTGCAACAACAGGGGATATGGGCCCGACGGCGGAACTGCTTGAGGCGCTCGCTTCACCCTTCGTTAAACGCCCTGGTTTGGAGAAGTTCGCTACTCCGGCACCTGAGAGCTTTGGCCCCTACCGTACGTTCTGCGGCACCTGAGTTAAATGCCAAGGGCAAGCGTCCCGAAGGGAATCGCTTGCCCTTGGCATGTCTCTTGCCTTTAGCTCCAGACGGCCCTGACCACCAGGTCTGCGCCCGCAGCAAGATGGTTGCCTGTGTGTCCTGCATCGAGAACGCATACGTCCTCGGCCTCGGGCGGCCCGGTGGATACCAAGCATTCAGCAGCTTGGAAGCTCAGAAGGTCTACTGGGAGGCTGTCGCCTATGTGAAGTTCACTCATGATGCCCTTTTGTTTGTCCGGGCATCGCTAAGCTTTGCTTGCCCGGGATTTTGGAGAGACTTCTCCTGTGCGCGCCGGACTTCATCAGCGATAACTCCATACTGCCTTGTTGGATGGCTCACGTCCACGTGGCCATCAGTTGGACTAGCCGATTTCGGTTTCCCTCACGATAGCGATGAGCTCCTTGCGCAGGCTCTCGGAGTCGAGGTCTACGTTGGCAAGTGCTGCATTTTCCAGGCCGTGGGACTGTTCCAGCAGATCCTTGCCCAGGGCGGTGATGGAGACCAGTTGGCCGCGGCGGTCGAAGCGGTTGGCCTCACGGACTATGAAGCCGCGTGACTCGAGCCTCGCAAGGAGCGGTCCGATGGTCTGGGCTTGCACGCGGATGTTTTGGGCCAGTTTCCCCGGGGCGATGGGGCCGGCGGCCGCGACGGCGTCAAGTGTCAGGACCGCCGGGTAGGTCAGACCCAGCGGGCGGAGTTTCTCATTCCAAGCAAGTTCCACCAGCCGTGCCGCAGTGGACAGCAACCGGCTGGTCGGCCAACGTTCCATATCAGGCATTCAGGCACCCCCCGCCTTGTCGCTAATGATCAGGTTGCTTATTACATTACATGAATTGCTGCCCGAGGGAAGTTGATCACCTTACGTATGCGCTGGTGGGCTAGGGTTTCGCTATGTCGCAGCCTTACGTAGAAGACACCGCGGGCCACGTTGTGCACTTCGTCGAACACCTTGATGCAACAGGGTCGGCTCCCCAATCTCTGATGCTGCCCAAGCACCTTGGCGTGTTTGGCCGGCTCGTCTTCGTCGTAGTCAATGCGCTGGCTACCGTCGGTGCGGGGTGGGGTGTGTATCTTTTGTGGACAGAAGAGACTCCCGGGCTGTGGTTCAACGTGCTCTTCACGGTGGTCGTTGCTGCCATTCCGGCGGTCCTGTGGATCTTCCTGTTCGGCTCCGGTGTGGAGGCGAAGTCTGATGGCCAAGGCGAAGCCGAATGGAAAGAAACCCGTGACTCAGCCCGGGCGTGGCGTGGTTCGGTAGTGGCAAGGGATATTCAGCTGGCCGAAGAAGGATCAGTTTCTTCCTTCGAGCTGACGATTGCTCTTGAAGACGGTTCGAACGCCAGAGGCCGCTGGCGCCCGGCGAAGGCGTCCTCAAGGTTGCCGCTTCAACCGCAGGTCCCCGGAATTGGCTCTGACGTGCTCGTTTGGCGGGTGCCCGGGGCGGATAGTGCGCCACTGATCATCCAGGTCATCGACCCGACGATTGTGCAGCACCGTCACTCATGAGTGAATGACGCCCCATGATCACTTCTCGTCGGCCCACCGCGCCAGCGCCTCGATCGGCTCGCGTAAGGCGAGCCCCCGATCAGTCAGTGCGTAGGCTCGTGTGTTGTGCTTGAGTGGCAGGCGAAACAATACTCCGGCCGTTTCGAGCTCACGCAGGCGGGTTGCGAGGATGTTGGTCGGCACTCCCAGGTCGCGCTGCAGATCGCCATACCGCTGTGGCCCTTCGAGCAGCCGTTCCACGATGAGCAAGGCCCATCGTGCGCCGACTTTGTCGAGGGCCGCGGCGAGGTCGCTCACGCGGTCGGTTCGGTGTCCGGCTTCATCCAGAAGGGTGAGTAGTGGTAGCCGTCGGGGTCGTCGAATTGGCGCTGGTACATGAACGGGTAGTCGTCGGTGTCACCGATCCGGCCGCCTGCGGCGCCGGCGCGTTCGGTGAGTTCGTCGACCGCCTCGCGGCTGCCGAGGTCGAACGAAACCGTGACTTTCGACGGCGTGTCGGGTCCGCCGACCAGTTCCTCGAAACCACCTACGCTCGCGTACATCTCCCGGCTGCCGAGCATGACGTATTGCTCGGGCGCGATCTCGAAGCATGAGACGTTGTGGTCTGACATCTTGGCGTTGAGGGTCCAGCCAAGGGCGTTATAGAAGGCAGTGGAGCGCTCGACGCTCTCAACGGGGCAGGTGATAAAGAGGCTCATGCGGCCATACTTGCAAAATGCAAGTGCTCCGTCAAGGGTTTGCCGCTAACGAAAATCCTTGCGGGCAAAACCGCTGATTCAGGACAGCTCGTACGCCGGCCGTCCGCCATTTCGTTCGTCGCCATGCACCTGCAGTGCGCGGCGCATGGCCTGGCGGTTTTCTTCCACTGCTTCCGGTTGGCCGGCAACACGGTAGAGGTCAGCGGCCCATTGAAACTCGTCGGCTGCAGACCGGAAGCGGGCTTCGTCAAAGAGGCGGCGTCCAATGTGGTGGCGGACGTAGGCTTCCTCTTCAGGGGTACGGACTGTCCGGAGTGCCTTTTCGTGCAGCACTGCGGCGTCGTGCCAGTGGTACTGCCGTTGATGGATCTGGGCCAGTATCAGGAGCAGCTCCCGGCGATCGGATGAGTCGGCGTCGGACAGAAGCTTGAGGCCTTCCTCCAGGGCCTGGCTGTCACGTCGCAGCAAGCCCAGGAACCTTACGCGCTCCACAGGCGGACAGTCGCCTTCCAGTGCAGCTTCGAGTGCGGCGCGGTTGATCACCACGTCGCGGAATGTCGAAGGGTCAGTACGCCAAAGACTTGCAGTATCTTCCACCGTGATATGCCCCCATAGGACTGTTACGGAGCCGACTGGGTTCGCAACCGCCGTCGACGGCTAGCTACGGAAGTCTCCATAATCTCATGAAGTCCCCACCCCGCAAGTCGATCCTCAGTGGAGCTGGCTGTCCGGGGGAGTGGCGCGCCAAGAATGGAAGGGAACGGTCAGGCCAGCTCGCGTGGGGGCGCAGACGAGGGGACCGGCAGACGCGGTCAGTTCCGGTGCGAACGGCACGACCCGGACCAGTTGAAGGTCGCCCGACCCTGCGGCAGCGCGGATGGTTAGTGCGTCGCCGGAGCGGCTGATGCGTACGCGGACCAGGCCACCATTCCATTCCGGGACGGGCGCCAACGACCAGTCCGAGAAGCGGTCGGTGACAACCGCGCCCAGTTGAGCGGCGCCGTCGGCGAATTCCACACCCGCCTTCACCCAATGATCGGCGCTGACGCGGACGAAAATCCCCGCCTGGTCGAACTGTTCCGAAAACGCGGCGGTGAACTCAACCTCCATGGCGCTGTCCTGCGGAAACGGAGTCAAAAGAGCGTGTTCGGTGTCGTGTACGAAACCGTAGGAGGTGACGCGCCAGGCGTCGCTGCTTTCGGCTGCGGTCACCAGCAGGTCAGTTTCATGCTCGACGACGGCGGCCGGCTGGTTGGTCCACTGGCCGCGGTTCCACGGGATGTCGATACTCACTGTGCTCCTTGTTGTGCGGAATCGGGCAGGTAGTTCGCTCGTTGTCATAGGCAAAAGGTGAGTACAGGCTACCCGTGCAGAAGCCGGGCAATTGCCCTTTACTGAGTTCAGTGGATCCACGCCACAGCAGGACACAAGGAGGTGCAGGATGAAGCGCATCGAGTTGGACGACAGCGTCCTCATTCTCGAAAACGGACTCCTGCACCTGGTGTGGAACCACGGTGTGAGCATCGACGGGGGAAATGCCCGGGCGGCGATGGATGCTGTCAATAAGCTGGCCAACGGCCGGTCCTTGCCGCTGTTGGTGGACATGGCGCAGACCGGATTCCTGAGTCGTCAGGCGCGTGAAATCTTCGAAGAACCGTGTGCAGCTTCGAGGATCGCGCTGCTCGGCGAGAGCCCCGTTGACCGAACTGTGGTCCAGTTCCAACTACAAACCAGCCACGTTCCGTGTCCCACCCGGTTCTTCACGTCGCGGCCTGAGGCCGTGGCGTGGCTTACCGAAGCGGTTCAGGCGATCCCGGGCTAGTCCTCGAAGTTCAGCTTGGCGTCGGCGCTTCCGGCCACCTTTTCCACGACTTCCTCGGCCACATCGCGGAGTTTTTGGTTGCGGTGACTGGAGGCCTGGGTCAACAGCCGGAATGCTTCGTCCTGGCTGATGCGGCTTTGGGCCATGATCACACCACAGGCCAGGTCGATGGCCGTTCTGCTGGCCATTGCAGCTTTCAGGTCGGCATTGAGCTGTTCCATGGCCTCGATCCGGATGGCCAGGCGCAGGGTGCTGCCGGCGACTTCGGCGAAGGCTTCTGCTTCCTTGATGACTTCCTCTGTAAAAAGCCCAGGTGCCGGGGCGAAGAAGTTCAGCACGGCCTCCGACGTTTCACCCAGCAGCAGGGGCACGCCCAGGGCGCTGCGCGGCCCATGTTCGGCCAAGAGCTTGCTGTATTCGGGCCAGTTCGTGTCGGTTTCGACGTCGGCAAGGAGAACCGTACGGCCCTTGTCCAAGGCATCCAGACAAGGGCCTTGTTGGAGCGTCTGCTCAAGATTGTCCAGCTCCACTGCCTTCTCGCTGCTGCCCGCAACAGTGGCCGTGCGCTTGCGACGGCGAAGTGTCACCGCGCAGTCGATGGGAGCCCCGCTGCCTTGGCTGATGGCAGTCGCGGCAAATCTGGTCAGGCCGTCGAGGGTCCCTTTGATGTCGGCGGAGCCGGCTACCAGTTCGTGCAGCCCGCGGATGTGTTCGCCATGATCAAAGGTCTCCATGGGGCCAATGGTAGGCCACTCCCGACAAGACTGGACCTGCTTTTGCTTGGTTACGCGGAAGGGCTGTCCGCGGGCTTAGGAGCCCCCATCTTGGGCGGGTGTGCAGGCCTCGGGTGCGGGGGCGAACTTGAACCAGTCCGGCAGGGCTGAGGTGTAGGCCTCACGCACCTCGGGATCCTTTGTGGAGGTCCAGTCCACCACGCCTTTGACCTCTACCTCGTTCTTGTCCCACTCGAACCAGTTGATCATTTTCAGTTCCGGGTAGTCCCGTGGAATTGCGGGGTCGAAGAGCTGGCCCCACCATGCTTCCTTGATGGCCAAGGGGTTGGCGCCTTCGCCGGACGCCGTGGTGAGGGCAGCCGTTTCGGGGATAGCGACGGGCTTGTTTCGCTTGGCTCCGTACTCCGTGTAGAAGTCGGGGACTGCGAGGTCGTTACCGCCGGCTCCGTTGTAGTTGCCGGTGAGTTGCTGGATGAACTTCCCCGGCTCGGGAATGACGTTGGCACCCCAGGGGTAGGTGTTGCCCCAGTGGTAGAGGGACATGCCGACCCAGTCGACCGCTGCGTCGCCGGGGTAGTAGGGGGCGTATGGATCGTCAGCCCCGGTGACTTCGCCATCTTTGTCGGTGTCCAGCAGCGCGTAATCCGGGGTTCCGGCCACGGCTTCATATTTGCCGCCGCTGAAGGGGTAACCGCCGCCGTAGTTCGGCGCCCACATCATGGCGCTGCCCGGAGCCTTTGCGTGGATTGCGGTGGCAACCCGCTGATAGGCGGCCACGTAGGCGGTGGGTTGCTGGCCCCAGGCATACCAAGAGCCGTTCATTTCGTGCGCGAACCTGACGATCACGGGCACGCCCGCGTTGTTGAAGCGTGCCAGCGTGGACGCCAGTTCTTCCGCGACCTCTGGAGTGACAGAGGCCAGTCCAAGCTTGGGTTCAAGGGTGAGCAGCATTGTGCCGCCGTTGGCACGGATTTGTTCGTATGCGGCGTCGACGTTCCGTTTGTCGGTATCCGCCATGGGGAAGTCCGTAAAGGTCACGGTGACTGCAGGGCGCTCGCCGAGGTTTTTGGCGTACTGCTCCAGGGTCTCGTGTTCCCAGTCGAGGTTTACGCCGGCCAGGATGCCGTCCTTGGGAGCCGACGGCGGCGTGGGCTGGCAGGTGGGGAGCGGGGGAGGGGTGGCACCTGGCTGCGACCCAACGCAAGCACTCAAGCAGCTTCCCAGCACAATGCCCGCAGCAATGACAGCACCGATCTTTTGTGGACCCCAAGTCATGGGTTTCAATGTAGCAGCGCAGCTGTACCATCATCACTATCACCGCATTCCCGCGCAGAGGAGCCGGAAGCCATGCCTGAAATATCCGATGGAATTGCCACCACTACCAGCAAGACTTTCAGCCGGGAAACGCGCGTCGCCACTACTATCGACGCATCTCCGTCCACGGTGTGGGGATTGTTGACGGACGCCAAGAACTACCCGAAATGGAACTCCACAGTGGTCTCCATTGATGGTGACATCGCCCCGGGATCCAAGATCACCTTGGTTTCCACTTTGGACCCAAGCCGCACATTTAAACTGAAAGTCAAGGAATTTCAGGCGCCCACCAAGCTTGCATGGGGCGACGCCTTGGGAACGCGGACTTACACCATCACCGAAACCAACGACGGCCGCTCCCGTTTCGAGATGGCCGAGAAAATCGGCGGCCCTGTCTTCCCCCTTTTTGCCAGCAAGATTCCGTCATTTGACGACAGCTTTACCCAGTTCGCGGCCGACCTGAAGGCCGCTGCCGAAAAAGCTTGAGAATCACGACGGCGGTGCTGCCGCCGCCATTTGCAGGCAGGCGTCGGACTCCAGCGTTGCTATGCGGCGTGAAACCAGCATCTGCCCGGTCCTTCTCATCCTGACGATCCTGCCCACGTACCCCGAACGGACTACCCAAGTCAGAACCCTGGGGTGACGCGCTCCCGGCTGGAAAACGCGAGGCTGGATAGAGGGCGCACGGCGCGTGCTGGAAAGGGATCTTTGAAGAGGTCAGTTAAGAAGTTACTCGTGACAGTCTCGGCCATTGGAGCCGTTCTGGCAGCGGGTCTGGCCACAACCACCGTGGTGAACGTGGTCGCGAGCAACGCCGAGATCACCAAGATCGAGTCTTACGGCCAGCGGGTGGATGTGAACGGCAGCAAGATGAACGTCCTGGTGACCGGCAGCGGGCTCAAAGACGTCGTCCTCTTGCCCGGGTTTGGAACGTCGTCGCCTGTTCTGGACTTCGCGCCCTTGGTGAGGGAGCTTGCCACGGACCATCGGGTGATCGTGGTGGAACCCTTCGGTTACGGGTTGAGCGACGGGACCGACCGTGAGCGGACCACCGAGAACATCGTGCAGGAAGTCCATGGCGCGCTGGAGTCCCTCCACGTCAATCGCTACATCCTGATGGGACACTCGATCGCCGGCATCTACGGCATCGACTACGTCAACCGCTACCCGGACGAGGTGAGCGCATTCGTCGGCATCGATACTTCCGTCCCCGGGCAACCGGGCATGGATACGGAGTTCCCTACGGGGCTGATGGCGATGGCGAAGAATCTTGGGCTGCTGCGGGTTGTCACGGCTTTGACCTCCGCGAACGACAACCCCGTCTACACCCCCTACGTCCGTGAGCAGATGCAGATGCTCACCAACCGGAATTCGATGGCGCCCACGTACCTCAACGAGATGGAGCACATAGGCAGGAACTTTCAGCGCGCACAGGGAACCGGCTTCCCGAAGGAGCTGCCGCTGCTGCTGTTCGCCGTTGCGGAGAACAAACAGAACCCGGAGTGGCTCGAGCTGCATCGGAGCCAGGCCGCCAGCGTCACCGACGGCACGGTGGTGCCCATCGCCGGCGAGCACTACCTCCACCACACGCATGCGGAGGAGATCGCGGATGGAGTACGGGCGTGGGAGGTGGGGCGGGGTTAGCACTTGCCTTCCTGCCAGCGGCCGGGCGAGCGTACGCTGAGGCCATGGAGTCCGAAATCAGGACCGTGTCGTTGAAAACAGGGATCAGCGTGCCTTGTTTTGTGCAGGGGAACCTGGAACAAGCAGTCGACGACGGCGGCACTCCACTGCTGCTCGTGCACGCCTGGGGCGAATCCTGGCGGAGTTTCGATCGCCTCATTGCTGCGCTCCCGGGGTTTGTGATCGTCGCGCCTGACTTACGGGGTCATGGTGCGGCGGATAAGCCGCCAGACGGCTATTCGCTTTCCGAAGTTGTTGAGGACATCGTGGCCCTGCTGTCGGCACTCGGCGTGAAGCATGCACACGTTCTGGGCTCATCCAGCGGTGGTTACGTTGCCCAGCAACTGGCCGTCTCTCATCCGGACCTTGTCGCATCCTTGACGTTGGTAGGCGCACCCTTGACGCTCCACGGCAGGCCACCCTTTGCGGCCGAGGTCGAGCAGCTCACCGAACCGATCTCAGAGAACTGGGTTCGTGAAACTTTGGCCTGGTACAGAATGCTGCACGCAGTGCCAACCTCATACATTGAAGATCGGGTGCAGGACGGTCTCGCTATGCCGGCCTCGATTTGGAAGGCTTCACTGCGGGGATTCTACGAGGCCGACCCTCCAACGGAGACTGGCGTCATTTCCGTGCCGACACTCATGCTTTGGGGCGCCCACGATCACCTTGTGCCACGACAGCATCAGGAAACCCTGGTGGACCGTATTCAGGACCCACGACTGCAGATCTACGAGGAGACCGGCCATCTGGTGCTCTGGGAATGCCCGGTGAGAGTCGCCGAGGACTTGAGGAGTTTCCTCGGAGCGCTGTAGAAACGCCGGTAACTTCGCCGATGTTTGCCGGCCTTTACGGGATGGACTTCGCCAGCCGCTACGCGGAGGAAATGAGCGCGTTCGTTGACATCGATACTTCTGTCCCCGAGTGACGTGGCATGGATAGAGAGTTTCCTACAAGGGCTGACGCCGGCGGCGACAAACCTTGGGTTGCTCCGGGTGTTGACGGCTTCACCTCCGCGGACGACAACCCGCCGGCACCCTCTTCGCCCGTGCAGATGTTTCTGCTCAGCAATCGGAATTTCATGTCGCACACGTACTTTAACGTGATGGCCCACATTTCCTCGAACTTTCAGCGCGCCCTGGAAACCAGTTTCCCGAACGATCTACCCATGCTGCTGTTCCGTGTGGCGGACCTAGGCCGCACGGTCGCCAGGCTGCAGGCGTCGCCGACGGCACTGTGGTGCCTCTCTCCAACGACCCTCACCTCCACTACACGCACGCGGGGGAGATCGCGGGAAAGTGTCAGGGCATGGGCGGGATGACTGGTTTAGTGATGAACCAGCACGTAAGCGACGATTGATATCGTTGCGACGAGGAGCAACGCAAGGCCAATATAGGCAGGCCATTTTGGCTTTGACTTGTGAGGGTTGATGTCGACGTAAGGCAAAGAGCGTCCTTTCGTCCAGCAGCATTGCTGAACCTGGGTGGAGTGGGGTCTGGTTTCTGCGCAGTGCGCAAAAACGGCCTGGGCGAAGCGGCACGCCCCTGTTTGGGCAACATTTAGTTGGGACGTGCCGCCCGCACAATCATAAGGGTACTTTTTAAAAATCCGATATCCCGCAGGTCCATATTCCGGATAGGGTTAACAATTCTGCGTCTTTAGCCGAGCGGCGAGATGGCATCCGCCACTTGATATCTATGGTTCCTGTTACATCCGGGCGCCAAACTGCCAAGCAAACCTGGCGACCGAGAAAGACGTGTTACAACGGTCGGTTCCGAGGTCGGTCCCCAGGAGTCGGCCAACCAGACACCGTTCCGAGGAAGAGGACTTGCGGGAATCCGTCGAATCTAGGCCTTCGCTTCACGCGCGTTCCTGAGTCGTACAACAAGGCGGGTGGACAAGATCCCCGTGACAGCACCGAAGGAGTTTGTGACAACGTCTAGGTAGCTGGCGTACCGGGAGCTAATGAATAGCAGTTGCCCGAGTTCCATACAAGTTGAAGCCAATAAACCGATACCCGCAAGTTGCCACCATGACTTCGTGGGAAGGGCTAAGGACGCCAGAATACCGAGTGGAACGAAGATCGCGACGTTCGCCGAAGCCTCGACAAAATGATAGTCAAACCAGCTTGGTGCACCGAATCCGTGAAGAAACCCCAAGACTGAAGCAAGCGTCCCTTGAATTGGCCGGTCTACCGGTGTCGGCCAAAATCCGATCAGCGAGAGGCCGCCTAAGTACACTGTAAGGGCTAATCGCCACACGAATAAGTCTTTCAAGCATGCCCTCAGGAAGTTCGAGATAGTGCCCAGGCACACACACTGATCGCGGAAGCAGCCAACATGCCCAGCAGGACGTATTGAGAAAGTTCCCGGGGCGCACGGAGTCTACTGATTCTGGGAATGGGCAACTTGATGCGCCACCCACGCCTTCTCCAATGTCGCCCCATAGTCCCTATGGATACCACATGAGACTTCCTCGGGGAAATGGATCAAAAAAAGGGTGGTTTGCCAACAAGACTCCCGTTGGCAAACCACCCTACGTGGCTCAAGTCGCTTAGGCAGAAACCTCGGTGCCCTTAGCGCGACGCCGAGCTACTACGACAGATGCCGTACCAGCCGCCAATGCGCCTGCGCCCACGAGAGACCACAAGATAAGGCTTGAGTCAGCGCCGGTGTTTGCCAGCGGCACACCGCCAGTATTCGCCAGGCCAGTTCCCGTGCCGGTACCGGCGTTGCCGCCAGTGTTGGACAGAGCCGCACCGCCGACGACGACTGTGACGGGTCCAACGGTGACGCCAGAGGAGTTGCCCGTGGCGGTGACAGCGTATGCACCCGGCTCATTGATGACGATAGATGCCGAGAATGCACCGTTTCCATCAGCCGTGGCCGACAGAGTGGACGGGGCCAACGGAATGCGAGCAGAAACCGAAAGGCTACCGGCCGAAACGCTGCCGCTGGCCGCCGGTGTCCCCGTCGGCGTGACGGTGATCGTGATGCCTTCGCCCGGGGTGAAGCCAGTGCCACTGAAAACAAATGCTTCACCCGGTGCCACGGAAGCATCGGAAACAGCGACGGAGGTGTTTGGTGCCGGGTAGTTGGCGTTATTTGCTACGGCCGGAACTGCGCCGAGAAGTGCGATGGAGCCTGCAAGCGTTAGCGCTGCAAGAGATTTCCTCATGTGTGTCCCCCCTGAGACCTTTGTGGTACGACGTGGTGTTGGAGATTTCCGAGACCCTACGAGACCGTAAGTGAAATCTCATTTTGCTGCCCACGTAGAACTTACCATTCATAGCTTCCCTGCGGCAAAGAAAATCAAGACCCGTTACAAAGCCTTAACGCATTTGCCCTCGTTTATTCACACTGCGACATGCTGGCCGGGTGTATCACGTCCTTGACTGGCTCAGTTGTAGGTGTGACAACGATTTCCGGTTGCGCATCCTGCACGATGTGACCGAAATTGAACTCCAGTGTTGTGCTTTCCCCAGGGGCCAACCGGACAGTGGACGTTCCGACGGCTCGTTGATTGTGCCGCTGCGCAGCGAAGGGAACCTTCGCGCCGTCCTTAATCACGGTGTCAATATTTGATTGAACAGGCCCGTAGGCCACGATGTTGGTCTGGACACTTCCCGCTGGGACCCCGTAAATTCCGGCACCCGTTACATAAGTGGGCAGTGAGGTGGCTGCATCCAAGGGCGCACTGTTCGTGCTGGTGACTCGGATGGCGACCTCGCGGTATCCGTCTCGTGTGCAGTCCCTGACGATCTGAACAGTACGCTTAATCCAAAAGTCCATCTTGGCGCCAGTGCCGTCATTGAAGTAGACGCCAAACTGTGCAGGTGAAACGCTTGAACCCGAAACTTGCCCACCGATGGAGTACTTGGCGATGGTTCCCTGTTCAGTAGTTTTCGCCGACCAAAGCAGGATACGACGTTCGGCTACACCCTTCGAGATACTGTCGACTAATCGCTTGGGGTCACTCTTGCCTGCGGAGACCGCTGAGAAAATCTCTTGGGCTGCACTGGCAAAGTAAACGTCCTGGCGGGCGGGTTCCTTTATAGCGGCGTAAACGTCAGAGAGCAACGTCTGCACTACGTTCTTGCTGCTCAGTTCAGCGGGAAGGCCTTCACCGATACTTTTCACGAGGGGGTCGTTGATCTTGACGGGCCCAGTTGCATCAAGCAGGAAGCTGAGCGCTACGGGATCGAGAGAGACCACTCCATCGAGTTGTTGGCCCGTTTTGGACTCCCACATAGCTTTCGCTGTGCTGGCGCTAGTCGGAAAATCAGGGGTTAGGTTGACATCCTGCATGAATTTGCCAACCCGCGCCGAGTAGATGGCCTGTTGCTCTGCCCCAATGGATATCGGGGGATTTGTTGTACCTAGGGCACTTGCGCTCGTTTGAGATTCAAGCTTTAACCGACCCTCACTGAAGCTGAGCACGGCCAGTGCACCTGGGATGCCGCCAGTCGCTCGGGACTCAGCGTTGTTCTGCACCAGTAGCAAGTATCGCCGCGGGCCGTCATCCCCCAGCATTGCTGGCGCAAGTCGCGCCGCGTCTGCTGCTGAGTCCAATTCTCGACTGAGCGTGTTTAGTTCGCCGCGGGCATCAAGTAGGGGAGCGGACAGCTGGGGAACTAGGTCTCCAGCCTGAATGCTATTTAGCCTATTGCTCGACTCTCGCACTGCGTAAGCGGCGGATTGCACCTGCGGCGCGGCTTTTCTCAGAGGGGAAAGATCCAGTCCATCTGAGGTCGGCATAAGGGACTGCCAGTTTAAGGACTGGAAAGCCTGCACCAGCGGGACGGCCCCCAGGCGTGCAACATCATCTGCTGCAGTGGCGATTTCTCCTGCAGCCTGAAGATTGGGTCCAATCCATGGAAGTATCGACGCTGCCTTCCAGATTGGATCCTCAGTTGCTTCGCGAGCAGTACTCGTGTGCTGGGCTAGGGACTGAACGGTGCTACTCGCGGCGCTGGGGTCATCTGTTGACAGCTCCGCCTTGAGCGTAGGAAGTAGCCCTGTAGCCGACTGCAGTTCAGTCTTAACTGTTGTGACTTTGGCGGCTATCCAGCCTGTCACGGCCAACACAACTAATGCCGCAACCGCAGTGAGAAGACTTGCGAGAAGAAGGCGCTTCCGCAGCTTCCGTCGAGACGTGGCCCTTTTTCCCGTGCTCGGTCTCTTCTGAGCGTCCTTGATTTCGGTCATGAGCTATGGTCGTCCGAGACCGCGATAATGCCACCCTGCTGCGCGCCACTTGGCGGGATCGAGGACGTTTCGTCCGTCCAGAATTCGCGGTGTCGCCATGGATTCCTTAAGTAGATGGGGGTCGAGGTCTCGATATTCCTGCCATTCTGTAAGCAGCAAAATGGCTTCCGCATTTCGAACTGCCCGCTCAGGATCTTGCACATACTGTAGTTCCGGGAACCGCAGTGCCGCGTTTTCTAGCGCCTTGGGATCGGTCACGGTGACAACTGCGCCTTGGAGCTGCAGCTGAGCGGCAATACTAAGAGCCGGCGAGTCTCGAACGTCATCGCTTTCCGGCTTGAAGGCTGCTCCCAAAACAGTTAGGCGCTTACCGAGGAGGCTATTGCCGCAGAGCTCTCTTGTGAGCTCCACGACACGTGTTCGGCGACGCATGTTGATGGCATCGACCTCTCGGAGGAAGGTTAGAGCCTGATCTGCACCGAGCTCGCCGGCCCGAGCCATGAATGCCCGTATGTCCTTTGGCAGGCATCCTCCCCCGAAACCGATCCCCGCTTGGAGAAACTTGCGACCGATTCGGTCGTCCATCCCGATTGCCTCGGCCAGATGAGTGACGTCTGCACCCGCTGCATCGCATAGTTCGGCCATAGCGTTAATGAATGAGATCTTGGTCGCGAGAAAGGAATTGGCAGCGGTTTTCACAAGTTCCGCCGTAGGAAGGTCCATAACCAACCTCGGCGCACCAGCGCCAAGTGGCGACGCATATACCTCGTCGAGTACTTGCACAGCAGGATGTTCTTCGGAACCGTCGTTGACGCCGTACACAAACCTGTCGGGTTGAAGGGTGTCAGACACAGCATGCCCTTCACGAAGGAATTCGGGATTCCATACAAGGTGAGCGTCAGGCTGATGATCCGTCACCAGCTCCGCCAGACGAGCAGCAGTACCGACCGGCACCGTTGACTTGCCTACCACTACGTTACCCGGAGCTAGAAAGGGGAGGAGGTCAATAAGGGCGGCGTTGACATAAGTCATATCAGCGCCATTTTCCCCCTTTTTTTGTGGCGTTCCCACGCAGATGAAGTGAACGTCACTCCCGGCGGCTGCCGCCATATCAGTAGTAAACGCGAGGCGCCCGGTCTCCTGGACGCTTTGCAGAAGAGTGTCCAGGCCCGGCTCGTAAAAGGGAGCTTTCGCGGAGGAAAGAGCCGCGATTTTATTCTCGTCTACATCGATTCCCACAACCTGATGGCCGAGTTTTGCCATGCATGCTGCGTGCACAGCGCCAAGGTAGCCGCAGCCGATTACTGAAATACGCATTGTCGTTCCTTCTGCAGTTCTCTGCGGGGAGTGTTCTAGTAGGCGCCGGTGCTTTGAAACACGGCACGGACGGTGCGAAGCAGGATGACGAGATCGCCGGCGAGAGACCAGTTCTCTACGTAGTAAAGATCCAAACGCACAGAGTCTTGCCAAGAAAGATTGGATCTGCCACTAACCTGCCAAAGGCCTGTAAGACCAGGCTTTACAAGTAAACGCCGACGGACGTCTTGCTCATAGGCTTCAACTTCGCGAGGGAGCGGGGGGCGGGGACCAACCAAACTCATCGACCCGCCGAGAATATTGAACAGTTGAGGCAGCTCATCAAGACTGTATCTCCTCAGAATCCCACCGATGCGAGTAATGCGAGGATCATTTTTCATCTTGAACAGCACGCCCTGTCCTTCATTTTGGTCCTTGAGACTAGGAAGGAGTGCCTCGGCGTCCACAACCATGGAGCGAAACTTGAGCATTTGAAAGTGACGTCCCTCCATCCCGACCCTGTCCTGCTTGAACAAGACTGGTCCTTGGCTGTCGATTCGGACTAGGACGGCCACAACAGCCAAAATCGGTGAAGCCAAGATAATGAGCATTCCCGAAACCACGATATCGAACAGCCGCTTTGCTACGCGCTGACCGCCTTCTAACGTGGGGGTAGTTACGTGAACAAGAGGAAGACCGGCGACTTGCTGGGTGTGAATTCGGGGCCCGGCAATATCCGTTAGCGCGGGAGCCATGATAAGCCCGACATTTCGGGATGCGAGCTCCCAGCCCAACTGCCGAAGAGTGTGGGGGTGAAGCTGGACTCCCGCTGAAACGGCTACTGCATCAGCCGCGCAAGTTTCGATGGCTGACAGGACAGACCGAGTGTCACTTCCATGACCGAGGATGGGCAACCCTGATTCTGGCTCGATAGCAAGCGAAGTTTGGTCCCCGGGGGTATAAGCGGCCACCGGAAGATATCCAGCGTGTTTAGCTCGATGTAAAGATGAGGCTAGATGGGCGACGGCACTGGGGCCGCCCAAGAGCAGCAGGCGGGACATGCTGTCACCCTTTTGTCGCGCGAGACTCAAATGCTGTCGAAGAAGCCACCGGGCGAGAAGGAGCCCTGCGAGGCCGACGGGAAGAGCAATACCCACATAACCACGTGCTGTTTCAATCCTGAAGACGTAGGAAATTATTGCAACTAGACCAAAAAGCCATAGTGAAGCGGCTGCTACTCTTTTGTACTCATCTGGCCCCGAGCCGAGGATGCGGCTTTGTCTGCTGTTCCAGGCCCCGAGCATGAGCCACCAAACAATCGCCAAGGCAATCGAGAACCATAAGTAATTAGCGCTGTCATCCGACACTGAAGAGTCAGATTCGAGGCCGAATCGAAGGATGTAGGCGCCGCCTACGGCCCATGTGACAGTGAACGCATCAACCGCTTGAAGGCGGCGTGAAGTACGCACCCGCCAGTCCGGTAACGGCCCCATATGATGTCCCCATTGTTGTAGTAGATTCGCCGGTCACTAGCGGCAATCAAGTATCAGCGAGGCTCGGGAGAGCCCGGCGGAAAGATATAAGCACGTCCATGACATCATGACTATAGCTGCCCGGAGGCCGCACTTCGGGTTCCAGCTTCGGAAGATCGTCTGTTCTGAATTTTTCAGTCATCGAAGCAGCTTCTGTTGCGTGCCCTTAAGGGCAGTTTCCCACTGACGTGCTGGGTGAACTATCCTATGACTCGGTGGCACCGGTCATCTAGCGCCTTGAAATCTCACGAATGCGTGCCAGTTCAAGACGAGCGCTACCTGTGTGGGGCAGGTGTGCGATGCGCCGAATAATAACACTGCGGGGGGTCTCTTTTGTCCGGTCTGATTGTTCATGAATGGCTTGAAAAGCATGGCGGCGCCGAATCTGTGGTTGAGCAGTTCGGCGAGTTGTACCCCGCGGCTCCAATCTTCTGCTTGTGGGACGACTTCCCGGAACGATTCCGTGATCGGAGAGTGCGGGAGTCGTGGCTTGGAGCCACACCGCTTCGGAAGTCTAAACCACTAGCTCTACCCTTCATGCTTCCTACTTGGCGCCGGATACCGGCAACTGAAGTTGAATGGGTACTTTGCAGCTCACATCTGTTTGCGCATCATGCGAGGCTTTCGAATCACGACTCAAGCGTTCGAAAGTACGTGTACGCTCATACTCCTGCGCGTTATATTTGGAGTCCTGAACTCGATAAGCGCGGCCAGGGTTTTCACGCCAAAGCGGCTGCATCTCTGCTTCGTGGCATTGACCGAAAGCGAGCCGGTGAAGCCACCGCCATCGCTGCAAACAGCGAGTTTGTAAAAGCTCGAATTGAAGCAACATGGGGTCAAGAGGCATCCGTCATCTTTCCACCCGTCGATGTAGCCTACTTCGCAGAGGATGGCGCAGAGTCCAGACTAAGCGACGCTGATCTGCTGACAGTGGATGCTCTGCCCTCACAGTTTATTTTGGGTGCATCGCGTTTTGTTCCGTATAAGGGCCTGGACAAGGTCATAGAGGCTGGCGAAGCAGCGGATATCCCTGTCGTTTTGGCTGGTGATGGTCCGGAGTTTGAAAGTCTCCGACAACGGGCGGAGGCAGCGCGTGTTCCTGTGCATGTCCTACGCGCTCCATCTAGGCCTCTTTTGCGCGCTCTATATAAGCGAGCGGCAGTTTACGTATTTCCAGCAATTGAAGATTTCGGCATCATGCCTGTCGAAGCTATGGCCTCCGGAACACCCGTCATTGCCAATCGGAGGGGTGGTGCTGGAGAGAGTGTTGAGCATGGCAGATCAGGTATCCTCTTGGATGACTTCAGCGCCAGTTCGCTGAGGGCTGCTGTCGGTGATGCTTTGGTATTGAGCTCGGACGCCGCGCGGACACGGGCTGAATCTTTTGATCAAAAAGTCTTCCGACGACGTATCGCAGAATGGATGAACTAGCAGTGGTGGACCGCCCAGATCGATTACAAGTCTTGCACTTGGACCACACTGTAGAGGCTGGCGGGGCTGAACTTGCGCTCCTTCGACTCGTCAAGGAAGCACGTGACTGGAATCCTCGGGTGTTGCTTCCCAAACAAGCCCCTCAAACGGGGCTGGGTGTCTTTGCCCAAGCTGATCCAACTGTAGCGGTACACACCGTTGGTCCCATCCAAACGCCCGGGGTTTCGTCGCGGAAGTCACCAAGGTCTATTCTCAGATTTGCTAGGCAGTTGATCGGTCAAGCGTGGGCTATTCGCCGTTCAGACGATTTTCACGAGGCGGCTGTAGTGCATGCCAACACGTCACGATCGAGTCTTTATGGTGCCCTCGCCTGCCTGGGAACCGACAAAAAGCTCGTTCTTCATTTAAGGGATCATGTGTCCCCCGAAAGTATGGGCAGCGCAGGGTTCTGGGCATATCGTTTAGTCGCCCTGAGCCGGGCAAATGCCCTGATAGGAAATTCAAGGTCGACATTGGCCACCGCACTGCGCCACGTTCAGTCGAGGCCCTTGTACACGTCAGTTATCCCGAGCCCGATTGGCGATCAATTCTTTCAGGTGCCCCTGAGCCCACCGTCGCAGGTCTCGGAACGTGGCTTGAAGATTGGCATGATCGCAAGGATCGACCCTTGGAAAGGTCAGTCACTTCTCCTTGAGGCGTTTGCAGACGCCTTTTCTACGGGTACCCACGAGCTTTACTTCGCCGGGGGCACTCTTTTTGGCCACGACAACTACTTACAAGAGCTTAAGAATGATGTCGCCCGACTAGGCCTCGAGGGGCGAGTGCATTTCCTAGGGCACGTGGCCGAGGTCAGTGGAGTCATATCTGACTTCGATGTTTGTGTTCAAGCCTCTGTCCGCCCAGAACCTCTCGGCCAAAATGTCTTGCAGTATCTAGCGGCGGGTAAGGCAGTCATCGCATCCAACGAAGGTGGGCCCACGGAATGGATAAACCATGGAGTCAATGGACTCTTGTTTGAAGCGAGAGATATGAAATCCCTTTCGGCAGCGCTAAGCCGGGTTTCTAATGAGCCTGGGCTATTCGGTCGTCTGCAGTCGTGTGCACGAAGTACTGAGGGATTGATGCTCGACAAGCAGGTTGCGGCAGAGCACTACAGAGTCTTCCGGGATCTCATGGAGCTGAAGACACGATCAGAGCCCGGCCTCCGAGAAGGAAGTCTGTGATGGCTCAAACCAAGCCAACAAACCGTAACTCGTTGCCGGATGCAAGCAACCAGCCTGTTCTTCTGGTTTGGTCGTCGCCCTCAACAAAGGGCGCTGGCGCGTACCAGCTTTGGGAAAACTACAGAGCTCCTCTCTCGAATATCATCCCTAGGGTGTGTGTGCTTCGTGGGCACGATGAAGCGGACTCCGTAGCGAACCCACAGATCAAGCTAAACTACCGTTCCGTTTGGTGGTCGCTTACTAAATTCCGAAGCATTTTAAAGCGAAATAATGTTACCCATGTTGTGACCTCTATTTCTCAGGCAGACATAATATTTGGATTGATCGTTCGCCATTTTTCCAAAGTCCACTGGACTGTATACGTCCTTGGTCAGCCGTATCCGGTGCTAGGGCAAACCGGCCGTCTCAAGCGATCGATCTGGAAACAGCTATGGCTCATCGCCGGTCGTCGTGCGGACCGGATAATCGCCGTGAGTGATTACATTGCCGGGATCATCTCGGATGGAGTTCCCAATGCTGATATAAGGACTGCCTATCCTTCTATCCTTAATGCGAATGCTAGGCCAACGTCTGTTGTAAGTTCCGATGTGAGCCTGTTGAGAGTAGGTTTTGTCGGACGCCTTTCTCCTGAAAAGGATCCACTGCTGTTTTGTAGCATTACCAATGGTTTAGTGGAAGTTTCTGCAAAGATATATGGAGATGGTCCGCTGAGGCCTGAGGTTGATCGATTAGCCTCTGACATTGAGGTAATGGGATTTAGATCGCAGGAAGAGATATACAGCGGCATAGATGTATTAATGATGACATCCAAATCAGAGGGATTGCCTATGGTGCTCGTTGAAGCCAGCTTCTACGGGATCATTCCGCTCGTGGCAGATGTTGGCGGTTGCGCCGAAGCCATTCATCCTGATAATAGACAATATCTGGTCGTGCCGCGGACTGACCGTGATGATATCGCAGTTTGGCGCGCTCGTCTGTTGCTTCTTGCTGATGCAGAGTTGAGGAATGTACTGGCGATGCGGCAACTTGATTGGGCACGATCAAAATTCGATCTTGCCGTAAACTCGCGGACTCTGGCGAGCCTGCTCGTAGCTGAGGACGGACAGTAAATGGTAGGTATAAAACTCAGGTTGCTTGGTCTTCTTGATGAGCGTGTTCTGCGGCTTCTGCCGGGCCGGGCTGCCAGAATACTTCGCGTGAGTTTGCTGCGAAAAGCAGGCGCAACTGTTGGTAACAATGTAGTTATTGCGCAAGGTGTGCGGATCCTTGGAGCTACCAAACTGACACTAGAGGATGATGTTTCTATTGCGCGCGGCACTGTCCTGGACGCGCGAGGGCAGCTAACGCTACGCCGTGGCGCCCTAATCGGTTTTGAATCCATCATTCTGACGTCTACTCATAATTCCGGACATGCAGACCTGCCGGTTCATGAGCAAGGCATGTTTTTTGGACCTGTTACTATCGGTGCTTGTAGCTGGCTTGGTGCTCGTTGCATAGTGCAGCCAGGGACTAGCATTGCAGACAACTCGATTATTGGCTCCGGTGCAGTAGTAACTAAGAACCTAGACAAGTCCGCTATTTACGCGGGTGTGCCCGCTCGCTTCATCCGAGCGAGGTAGTGATAGTTCTGCGTAGAGCTATAGGCAGCCCGTACTTTGCACAACTTCTCAGTCTTGGCGGGAGTGCTGCGCTTACATTCTTTAGTGCGCTATTCCTCTCGCCTGGGGACCGCGGATTGGTTGCTATCTTTCTGGCGATCCTAAGCATCGGCAGCTATGTGGCGTGCCTAGGAGTGCAGTCGGAAGTCCTCCAGAGTGCTGCGAATGATAAGTTATCCGTGGCAGATGCAATAATCCGAAAGCACATCCCGTTACAGTTTCTGTTCGCGGTTGTTTTAGCAATTGCGTTGATACTTTTCAAACCGTTTAAGGGCATGTCAGATGTCTTGGCCCTTTGGGCTTGCGCCGGAGTGCTGACAGGCTCCCTCTTCAATAACTTGAGCTGGCGCCAGTACGGGTCGGGCAGGTTCTTCCTTAGTACAGCTTTGCGGGGATTTATACCACTCCTAACTCTTGGTGTCGCTTTCGGCATGCACCTGGCCGGCGGCGTCAGCGCAGAAGCTATCGCAATGACCTACGCATTTCTTCAACTAGGGTCTCTTTTCCTGGTGATTCCTTGGCGTTGGGGCGGCGAGCCTAAAGCTCATGTAAAGATGCTGGCCGTCTACAAGCAGTCAGGTGGGTTCTTCTTATGTCAGACGGAGTCCTTGGTTCTCGCAAGAACGCCAGTCCTTGCATCGGGTATATGGCTTGATCCGAGGCTGACTGCGGTGATATCAATAAGCTTGAGCTTGGCGGAACTCCAGGCGAGTCTCCCTCAGATGAGGTCGGCAATCTCGTTCAAGGAGGCTAGCGCTTCTGAGCGACCTCAGCTTACGAGACGCCAACTGAGCCTTTCCCTTCGAGCTTTGTTGCCCGGAACAGCAATTGTCTTAGTTCTCGCCTTCGTCGCCCGTGAGTTTCTAGACGAGGCCTATTCTGATCTACCTCTATTCGTCGGGCTGCTTACCCTCGGTGTAGCCATGCAAGCGGTGGGTGCGTCAGCAATCAATATACTGACTGCGCGGCGAAGTCTTGGTTCGGTAATTGTCATAGAGCTGTTAGTGATTGCCGGGGCTTGGGCTGCCCTAACTCCATTTGCTTTGGGGCATGTCGCAGTCGGACTAGCTTTGTGGTCCTGTATCGTAGCGTTGGGGCTCATATGGATCATTATGTTGGCGATGAAGCGTATGAGAGGTCGGCATTTGTGAAAGAACGCGAATCCCTAGTTGCGCTGGCGTTTTCTGTCGTTACTGCTCTCCTGCTTGTGGTTTGTGGAGTGGGCCCAGGTCTGGGCCGCTATCTTCCGGTAATCAAGCCGGTCCTAAACTTAATTCCTGATATCTGTGTCGTCCTGCTTGTGATACTGGCAATTTTTGTGCCCAGGTACAACACTCGGTTCACAAACGCTGGCAGAGTGGCTTGGTTGTTCATTCTTCTCTGTTTGCTAGTAGCCATCCCGTCCATAGCCACCCTGGCTGTGCAGGGTGTCTACGGACTGAGAAGCATGCTTTGGGGCCTGGTGATCGCCTTGCTCCTACAGACGAGTCCACTCCCTATTCGGTCACGCACTCGAATTCGTCGTGTGTTGATCGGGGTCCTCGTTACAAATATGCTTGTGGCCTTGTTTCAAGCGGTCGTTGGACTAAATGCTGTGGAGTTACAGAGCCTAGTTGAGGCTGGTTCTAGTTTCCAGGTGGGTTCTCAGACCCGTCTCTTGGGCCTACAAGCAACCGGGCAAGAACTGTCTATGGTGGCCGGAAGCGCCTTTGTTTGGGTCTGCGCAGTCGTAGTTGTCCGCGGGTTCAAGCAGGTCGGCCTGTTCATGTTAATCTTGGGCGGTACTTCAGCGGTCGTGACACTAGTTGTGCTCCAGCGGAGTGCCCTGATTGGAGCATTAGCCGCCATCGCGATCCTTGTGCTCGGCATCGGGACCCAAGCCGTCAACAGTGGTGGCCGGGCCGTTCGCCGTATTGCTTCTATCGCAGGAGGATGCATCTTTGCCGTGGTCGGGCTAGCCCTAGTAGCACCGGACAGGGTGGACCTTGCGTTGGCCCGCTTCCAGTCTTTGTTCGGGTTATCGACTGATTACTCATTCAGCGTGCGACAAGAGATCACCCTACCCGTTGCGCTGAGACTTATCGGTGAGCAGCCGCTAGGTTACGGCCTGGGTGCGTCAGGCCCAGTGGCATCTAGTTTTGCACCTGCCGGTCCGCTGGCTGCCTATCCTCTTGGCGGTCTAGCTGCTGACAACGGCTACCTTTTCGTAGCCCTGCAGGTAGGTTTGCCAGGACTAGCCGTTTTCGTTCTTCTTCTCGCCTTGTGGGTGTGGGATGGCGGTTTTGTGGTTCTTCCGCCACAAGACAGAATGCCCCCCAGAGCTGTTGTCAGCTTTCTGGCGGCCATCATGCTCTCGGGATCTTTTTGGGGACTCACGGGCTCTATGGCCGTCATTGCCGTGCTGGCGAGCCTCGGGTCATGGAAGCCACCAGAGGGCGGGCCGCCGTCCTTCAGCGTCTCATCGCCGTCCAGGCGTACGGAGTTTGTTTAGTTTCCGTTCGAATCTTTGTCGCTCACACACTATAGGGAGCGGTTGCGTTGATGGCTAGTCCGTAGGAGCCATGCCACCATCTGAAGCGCTGCTGCAACCGAGCCTGGAGATTCAGCCACCGCGTCTCTTGGCCGGTTCCGATGGATGGCCGCGGGATGTAAGGGCAACCCATTTTGTGCGGCGAGGTTGATCTGCACACTGTACGGACTCAGGGGAATAACTGACGGGCAGGGCGTGCCACGGACGTTGTTTCTCTCTGAGCACGGTATCGGCCATCAGGTCGAAACCCAAATGACAGAAGGTGCATGCCATTCATCGAGACGTGACCGGTAGGCATAGCACCCCCACCTGCTTTCGGCTTGCAGGCAGGCGATGCGCCGGCGCTGCGGAGTGTCCAGTCGAGTAGCGGAACCCCCTCCGCAGCAAGGTGCCTTTTGCACCACGGATGATTACTGGTGGATCCGAGCCGAAGGGAACGTAGTCGCTGAGCGCTTCGTTTGCCGTTGCTCATTACTGAGACTGCGGTCGTTTATAAGCGAATCTTCAGCCGCTAACGGAGCACGCAAACTATCAGTCGTCGCTCCAAGCGTAGGCTTGCTCGTCTGCGTATCATCGTTTTTGGTTGCATAGTAGCTATAGGCGTAGGCGTCGGGACCCTTGGTTGGTAGGAGGTTCAACGCGATGCCAAGGATGTTCGCCCCAACCATTTTGAGAGCACCTAGTGATTGTTCAAGGTTTTGTTGCCTAAGTTTGTGAGATCCCACAACGAGAATCACGCCGCCAACGTGTTGAGAAAGCACGGCTGCGTCGGTCACGGGCAACAAAGGGGGTGCATCGATAATGATGGTATCGAAGGTTTCCTCTAGTCGGTCGATGAGTCTCTTCATGAGAGCTGAGCCGAGAAGCTCGCTCGGGTTCGGGGGTATCTGACCGGAGGTCAACACATAGAGATTATCTTGTCCCCAAGGCTGCAAGAGTTCTTCGACGTCCGCAGATCCAACTAGAGCGGTAGTAAGGCCCGCATTCCGGTCCAAGCCCAGGTATTCGTTGATCATGGGCCGACGTAGGTCCGCATCAACCAGGCAGACCGCTTGGCCAGCCTCAGCCAAGGAGATCGCCAGATTGGTAGCCGTGGTGCTCTTTCCCTCTCCGGGCAGGGACGACGTGACTAGGACGGTCTTAGCGCTGTCTGCCGCATTAGCGAACTGCAGATTTGTTCGCAGCTGGCGGTATGACTCAGCGCGTGGACTTTGGGGTGCGGCCTGGGTCAGTAGTGGTTTGCGCTCTGCATCCGGGTCGAATGCGATCCCTCCCAAAACGGGTTGGTCGGTTATCCGTCGTAGCTCGGCTTCACCACGAATCCTAGTGTCCAGCCGTGTTCGTAAAATGGCGCCGGCCGCTCCCAGTCCCAAACCGACAACTAAGCCCAAGACTAGGTTCAGTTTGGTATTGGGCGCTGTTGCCATGGCGGGGGCTACGGCAGGCTTAATAACCGAAACGTTGAAGGGAGAGGATCCGCCTGTCTGTGGCTTCTCAAGACGCCCGATGGTGTCGATTAAGCTGGTTGAGATCGCTTGAGCAATCGCAGCCGAGCGTACAGCGGAACCATCCGTGACAGCGATGTTGATCAAGACTGTGTTCAGATCTGCGGTTGCTTTGACCGATTTACCTAGTTCTTCGGCGCTCATATCAAGTCCTAGGGAATCAATGACTGGCTGGAGAACTATAGGGGAATTGACAGTTTTAACATATGACTGAACCCGCGCTTGACTAAAGGTGTTCCCTTGCTGGAGCTCTTGGACCGTGCCTGTGTTCTGGATTGCGACGAAGAGCTGGGTCTCAGCAGTGTATGTGGGCTTAGCCGCAAGTGAGAGGCCCCCACCGACGAGAAGTCCTAGCAAAGTTGCTGAAACGAGAAGGATCCAGTTGCGCCGCATTGTGCGCACGTAATCGCGAAGGTCCAAACCTGAGTCCCCTTGTATAGTGTCTGGTAACGAGCGCCTGTCAAGCCCACGATGGTACAAAGTCTACCGGCCATCCGGACCGCTCCGTACTCTTGAGTCGTAACCTGGAAACCTCAAGTCTCCCTACCACCCACAGCGATTTGTCAATTGTGTTGGTAGAAGGGACGCCGCACACCCATCTGAGACTGGCACCAGAAGATGACGAAACGAGATCGAATTTTGCAATCACTTTCCGGCGATTTGCTTCGAACTTTTAGGATGTCCTCATGAAGATATTGGTCACAGGCGGCGCCGGTTTCATCGGTTCCCACACCGTACTCGTCCTTCTGCAGGAAGGGCACGACGTAGTCGTCCTCGACAATCTTGCTAACTCGAGCCGCGAGTCTTTGCGCCGCATTCAGGAGCTGACGGGGATGGACCTAGCATTCGAGCAGGTTGATCTTTTGGACGTCGCTGCACTCCAAGAAGTGTTTAGCATGTACAGCTTTGACGCGGTGATTCACTTTGCGGGTCTAAAGGCCGTAGGTGAGTCCGTGGGGAATCCCCTTAAGTACTACAACAACAACGTCGTTGGGACTCTCAACCTTTTACGCTGCATGGAACTTTCGGGCGTCAGGCACTTAGTGTTCAGTTCTTCGGCCACGGTGTATGGCGATTCACCCCACGTTCCTTTGGCTGAAAAGCTACCAATGAGCGCTACTAATCCCTACGGACGAACTAAGGAACAGATTGAGGATATACTCACTGATCTTTGTGCTTCCGATGAACGGTGGAGCGTGGCGCTTCTAAGGTATTTCAATCCCGTGGGTGCACACGAGTCCGGGCTTATCGGTGAGTCCCCTCAGGGGGTTCCTAATAATCTCCTGCCGTACGTAGCCCAGGTTGCTGTCGGGTTGCGTGAGCGGGTTTTTGTCTTCGGTAGTGATTATTCGACGCCTGATGGCACTGGAGTCAGGGATTATATCCACGTTATGGATTTGGCTGACGGACATCTCGCGGCTTTGACATACATCCGTCAGAGAACAGGAATCTTCCGGTGGAACCTCGGGACGGGCAAGGGGATATCCGTTTTGGAAGTCATTGATGCTTTCAGTCGGGCGGCTGGGCGCCCGATAGCCTATGAGATTGTGCAACGGCGGCCCGGCGATGCCGCAGTCAGCTACGCCGACCCTTCTGCAGCATTGGCCGATTTAGGGTGGTCTGCTCGCCGAGGTTTGGATCAAATGTGCCAAGACCACTGGCGTTGGCAGGCAGCAAACCCCAATGGCTTTGTCTCGCCATGAGTTCTTTTCCGATCGAGATGTGATCGGCCCGCAGCCTATATTTGAATGGGAAACCCCGAGTTCCTGCCCTACCCCACCCGCTCCATCCCGAACTCCTCCACGCGCCGGCCAACACCCAAAAGCTCCGCAATAGCCGCAATAGTGCGCTCCGCAGCCAACCCATCCCCATACGGGTTTACGGCGTTCGCCATGGCCTCAAAGTGGGAAGTGTCGTGAAGCAGCCGGCTCACCTCGGCCACGATCCGCTCCTCATCCGTGCCGATCAGGGCAACCGTCCCAGCCTCAACGGCTTCGGGGCGCTCAGTGTTGTCGCGCATTACCAGGACGGGCTTGCCCAGGCTCGGTGCTTCTTCCTGGACACCGCCGGAGTCGGTCAGGACAACATGGGCAAGGGAGAGCATCCTCGTGAACTCGCCATAGGCCAACGGTTCCGTAACCAAAACATTCGGCTTCCCGGACAAAGCAGGGAGCACCGCCTCACGGACCACGGGGTTCTTGTGCGCCGGCAGCACGATCGTCAGCTCGCGTTCGGCGTCGGCGATCCGGGCCAATGCCCGGCCAACACCGCGCATCGCATCGCCTTGGTTCTCGCGGCGGTGCGTCGTCACCAGCAAGATACGTCGCCCACTGGCAGCAAGCGCCTCCAACGCAGGATCAGAGAACGGCACCTGCCTGTCCACCGTGGTCAGCAGCGCATCAATCACCGAATTACCAGTCACCACGATGTCCGCGGCCGAAACACCCTCGGCCAGCAGGTTCGCCCGGCTGGTGGTCGTCGGGGCCAAGTGCAAGGATGCGATCTGGCTGGTGATCTTGCGGTTCGCTTCCTCGGGGAAGGGGGAGAGCAGGTTCCCGCTGCGGAGGCCGGCCTCCACGTGGACCACCGGAATGCCGTGATAGAAAGCAGCGATGGCGCCGGCAGTAGAGGTGGTGGTGTCGCCCTGGACAATCACCGCGTCTGGCCGGCCGGAAGCAAACAAGGTGTCGAGCCCGCTCATCGTGCGGGTCATGATGTCCGTGAGGGATTGGCCGGGCTGAAGAATGTTGAGGTCGTGGTCCGGGGTGATCCCAAAGAGCTCATTGACCTGGTCCAGCATTTCGCGGTGCTGCCCGGTGACCGTCACTACGCACTCAAACAGCTCCGACTCCATCAATGCGCGCACAATCGGGGCCATTTTGATGGCTTCCGGCCGCGTCCCAAAAATAGGCATGATGGTGTGCACGTATTACCCCCATAAAGACCGGCCCGAAGGCACCAGAAACTAGTGCAATCCTAATCGCTCAAAAACACCCGAAATTCACCAGAACCCTTAGCATTCCGGGCGAATCCATACATCGAAAAGCCCCCCGGTTTCCACCACGAACCGCCACAACCAACCGGCAGGGGAGAGCTGCGGTTCGGTGCCCACCATCTGCACGTCCGCAGCGATGCATTGCTTCATCAACGTGCCGGCCCTGAGCACGTGATAATCGGACGTCACCACAGTCACCGATTTCCATCCTCGCTCCGCCGCCAGCGCCCTGAGACGGGCAGCTTCACCACGGGTGTTCAGCGGATCCGGACGGAAGCAGTCAAGATGGGCGTCGCCGTCGTGCGTTTGGCAGTACTCATCCGAACCGGCGTTGGCGGGCAGGCCTGTGGTAACCACCACCAGGTCCGGAATGTCCAACTGCTCCCGCAAAGACAAGCCCGCCGGGAGCCGCTCGTCGCTCATCCCGCCCAGCACCACAATCGCGTCGGTCCGCTGGGGAGTGGCATGGGGCGGGTTATGGAAGAGCTGGTACGCCCCAATAAGCCACAGCAGCCCGGCGAGCACGCCGGCAATAAGTGTCCAGGCAACCTTCCGTCGGAACGTCACCGGGTATCGACGTCTTCGAATACCAGGAACGTCTGCGTATCCAGGATGCCCTCCATGGACTGAAGCTGGTCGAAGATCACGCGGCGCAGATGGATGTTGTCGGTGGCGCGGACCAGGAGGATGACGTCGAAGTCGCCGCCCACCAACGCAATGTGATGGATCTCCGGGATGGCCCGCAGCTGCTCCTTCAGCTCACGCCACGAATGCTGCTGGACCTTCAACGTCACGTACGCGGAGGAGCGCAGGCCGGCTTTGATGGGATCCACCAGTGCCGTGAACTTGGTCAGGACGCCCTCGCCGGTGAGCCGGGCAATCCGGGTATAGGCATGCGCGCGGCTGATGTGCACGTTCTCCGCCACCTGGGTAATGGACATGCGCCCGTCGGTGGTGAGCTCACGGATGATGTCCCGGTCCACACTGTCCAGCGGTATGGCGGTCTGCTCCGCCTCCGTCTCACTCAAAGCACGCTCCAATTCGTCTACAGCACGGGCGCGTAACCCAGCTCACAAATACAATCTGTCTTTCAGAATACCCAGTTCAGGCAAGGGCTTCCATGATTTGGCGGAAAGCTGGATACGAAACTTCGCCGGGGAACATACTGGAAGCACATAGTGGCTAGAGAAGGACGGACCAATGACGATCCACGCAGACCACTCTGCGCCCGAAACGGCTGTAGAGGACCAGGCTGCTGACGTTCGGACAAAATTCGGCATCAGCGTTGAGGACTACATGCTCCCCGCCCGGCACCAGATCCAAATGGTGAACCCGGACGGCACCCTCCGCCCGCACGACGAGCAAGGCACCGAACCCGGCCACGAGTACCCCACGCCCAGCGATGCTGAACTGATGGCCGCTTACGAGCAGCTCGTCGTCGGACGCCGCGTCAACGACCAGAACTCGGCGCTGGTCCGGCAGGGCCGCATGGCCGTCTACCCCTCAAGCCACGGCCAGGAAGCCTGCCAGGTGGCAGCTGCCATGTGCCTCAAGGAAGGCGACTGGCTGTTCCCCACCTACCGCGACGCCGTCGCCGTCATGACCCGCGGCGTGGACCCGGTTGAGGTGATGACCATCTTCCGCGGGGACTGGCACGGCGGGTACGACCCCAAAGAGCACAACGTCGGCATCCAGTGCACGCCGCTGACCACCCAGCTGCTGCACGCCGTCGGCGTCGCCCATGCCGCCAAGCTGCGCGGCGAAGACACCGTGGTCATGGCCATGTGCGGCGACGGCGCCACCAGCGAAGGCGACTTCCACGAGGCACTGAACTTCGCCGCCGTCTTCCACCTGCCCGTCATCTTCTTCGTGCAGAACAACAAATACGCCATCTCGGTCCCGCTGAGCCACCAGTCCGTGGCGCCGTCGCTGGCCCACAAGGCTGTCGGCTACGGCATGGCCGGTGAGCGTGTGGATGGCAACGACCTCGTCGCACTGCTCGCCGTCATGGACCGCGCTGTGAAGCTGGCGCGCGAAGGATCCGGACCGCTGCTGATCGAGGCCCACACCTACCGCATGCAGGCCCACACCAACGCCGACGACGCCACCCGCTACCGCCCGGACAGCGAAGTCGCCGAGTGGCAGGCCAAGGATCCGCTGACCCGTATGAAGTCGTACCTGACGGACAAGGGCCTGTTGGATGACGCAGCATCCTCGCGCATTGCGTCGCATGCTGAGGACGTTGCCACCCAGCTCCGCGAAGGCCTTGGTGAGGACGTTCCGGTGCAGCCGCTGGACCTCTTTAAGTACGTCTTCGACAAGCAAACCCCGCAGCTGAAAGAACAGTCTGAGCTGCTGGCTGACGAACTCGCCCGCGAGGAGGGTGCAAAATGACCATCACCACGTCCGTGAACGGAAACGTCAGCGCCGCCACCGCCAGTGCCGCCGCCTCAGCCGCAGCGACCGCCGAGGCGAGCGGCCCGCAGAGCCTCACCATGGCCAAAGCACTCAACACGGCAATGGCCGACGCCATGCGCGCCGACCCTTCAGTCCTGGTCTTCGGCGAAGACGTCGGAATGCTCGGCGGCGTCTTCCGCATCACCGACGGCCTCATGGCCGAATTCGGCGAACAACGCTGCTTCGACACCCCGCTGGCCGAGTCCGGCATCGTCGGCATGGCCGTGGGCATGGCCATCAACGGCATGCGGCCCGTCATCGAAATGCAGTTCGACGCCTTCGCCTACCCGGCCTTCGAACAGATCGTCAGCCACGTCGCCAAAATGCACAACCGCACCAAGGGCAAGCTCAAAATGCCCATGGTCATCCGTGTTCCCTACGCTGGCGGCATCGGGGGAGTGGAGCACCATTGCGACTCCTCCGAGTCCTACTACGCCCACACCGCTGGCCTGAAGGTCTACACCCCGGCCACCGTTGCCGACGGCTACCGCATGCTCCGCGAAGCCATCGACTCCGATGACCCCGTGATGTTCATGGAACCCAAGAAGCTCTACTGGTCCAAGGACCAGGTGGACTTGGGTGCCTTGCGCGCAGAGCACGACGCCGGAACCTCCACCGAGGGCCGCGCGGCTGTCGCCCGTCCCGGCACGGACGCGACGCTCATCGCCTACGGCCCGTCCGTTCCCACCGCGCTCGCAGCCGCAGCTGCCGCCGCCGAGGAGGGCCGCTCGCTCGAAGTCATCGACGTCCGCACCATCGTCCCCTTCGACGACGAGACCGTCTGCGCGTCCGTACGCAAGACGGGACGCGCCGTCGTGATCGCCGAGGCCCACGGCTTCGCGTCCGTGTCTTCCGAAATCGTGGCCCGCGTCCAGGAACGGGCGTTCCACTACCTGGCCGCGCCGATCCTCCGGGTCACCGGCTTCGACGTCCCGTTCCCGTCTCCCAAGTTGGAGCACTACTACCTGCCAAGCGTCGACCGCATACTCGACGCCGTCGACGACCTTCAGTGGGAGGACTAACCATGAGCTCAGATCTGCAGGTATTCCGTCTGCCCGACCTCGGCGAAGGCCTCACCGAAGCCGAACTCGTGAACTGGCTCGTGGCCGTGGGGGACCAGGTCAAAGTAGACCAGCCCATCGCCGAAGTCGAGACCGCCAAGTCCATGGTGGAGGTGCCCTCGCCGTACGCCGGCACCGTCGCCGAACTGCACGGGGAGGCCGGCCAGACGCTCGACGTCGGCAAGCCGCTGATCTCGATTGCTCGCGTTGGTGCGGGGTCGGGTCCGGGTCCGGTTGCTGGCTCGGCTGCTGCTGCCGGCGCGCCGGCTGCTGCCCCGGCGGCTGCTGATGATGCTGTGTCTACTGGTGTTCCGGCCTCGGCTGAGGTTTCCGCAGCTGCCGAGACGTACCGGACCGAGGAGAAGGCTGGCTCGGGGAACGTGCTCATCGGCTACGGCACGCCTGGGGGAGCCACGGGTGGCCGGACCCGACCGCGGAAGGCGAGTGTCGCCGTCGTCGAGCCTGCCGCTGTTCCTGAGGCGTCGTTTGAGCCGGCTGTGGCCGGGACGCGTATCCCGGGCAAGCTCAGCGCCGTCATTTCCCCGCTGGTACGGAAGATGGCGCGTGACCACGGTGTTTCGCTGGACTCGATCGAGGGTTCGGGCGCCAGTGGGCTGATCATGCGCCGGGACGTTGAAGCTGCGATTTCTGCGCCGGAGGCTCCGGCTGCTTCGGCTCCGGCTCCTGCTGTTCCGGCTGCCGCCTCCGCTGCCGAGGGCTCCGTTGATGGCCGGACAGGTCTGGCTGTGTCGGCGCGGACGCCTGTTCGTGGAGTGCGCAAGGCCGTAGCTGCGAACATGACGAAGAGCCGTTCTGAGATCCCCGAAGCGACCGTGTGGGTGGACGTCGATGCCACGGCGTTGCTGGAGATGCGTGCCGAACTCAAGAAGCGCGCGCCGCACGATACCCCCGGTCTGTTGGCCTTCATCGCTCGTTTTGTCACGGCTGGGTTAAAAAAGTACCCGGCCTTGAACACGCGCTTTGAAACTGGAGTTGACGGGTCCCAGGAGATCGTGGGCTTCGACGGAATCAACCTCGGCTTCGCTGCCCAGACCGACCGCGGACTCGTGGTTCCGTCTGTACGGAACGCGCACACGATGAGTGCCCGCGAACTGGACGCCGAGATCCGGCGACTCACCGCCGTCGCGCGTGACGGAAAGGCGACCCCGACGGAACTGGGCTCCGGCACCTTCACGCTGAACAACTATGGCGTGTTCGGCGTCGACGGTTCCGCGGCGATCATCAACTATCCCGAGGTCGCGATGCTCGGAGTGGGCCGCATCATCGACAAGCCCTGGGTAGTCAACGGCGAGCTGGCCGTCCGCAAGGTGACCGAGCTTACGCTGGCGTTCGACCACCGCGTGTGCGACGGCGAAACCGCCGCAGGCTTCCTCCGCTACGTAGCCGACGCCATCGAGAACCCCGGCGGCGCCCTGGCGGACATGTAGCCCCGGCCCTCGCTCACATCCCCCGGGCTTGAGCCGAACGCTCGCTCACATCCCCCGGGCTTGGGCGGCACGCTAGCTCACATCCGCGGGCTTGAGCCGAACCCTCGCTCACATCCCCCGGGCTTGAGCCGAACGCTCGCTCACATCCCGCGCTTGAGCCGAACGCTCGCTCACATCCCGCGGGCTTGAGCCGAACCCTCGCTCACATCCCCCGCTAAAACATGGAGAAGGACCCCGACTTGAACAATCGGGGTCCTTCTCCTATAAGTTCCTCAGTGCTTGAAGTCTGCCGAGATCTCGGCGAGCGTGCGCCCCTTGGTCTCGGGAGCGAGCCATTGCGAGAGGATTGCGCCGAGGAATGCGACGACGGCGGCCACCACCATGCTGGGACCCATGCCGATGTTGGCGATCGCCCAAGGCAAGGCGAAGGTGCCGAGCGCGGCTCCGATGCGGCTGAAAGCCGCGGCGAACCCCATGCCGACGCCGCGCAGATGACCGGGGAAGACCTCTGCCGGATAGACCTGGGTCATCGTGGTGTAGCCGGCATTGAAGAAGGAGAAGGCCAGGAACAGCGCCAGAACCAGGATGGCCGGTGCGTCCGCCCAGACTCCGATGACCAGCAGGATTCCCGCACAGAGCCACTGCCCAGGGACTGTGAGGATCCGGCGGCCGAGCCTGTCGATCAGTAGAACAGTGGTGACAACACCAGCAGCCGCGAGTGCAGACAGGCCGACGCCGCCGGCCCACCCTCCGCCGAAGCCGAATTGGTTGAGTACCTCGTCGGCGAACGTTGCGATTGCGAAGTAGGGGGTGACTGCGCAGAACCAGAAACCTGCGGTGAAGAGTGTTGTCTTCCAGTATTGCTTGGAGAACAGCATTGAGAAGGAGGCATTCTTGATGGTGCTCCTGCTCTGCGCCGCCTGGGCCTCCTGGAGCATCCTCAGGTTGATCTCTTCGGTGATGCTGTCATGCATTTGCGGTGATTCGACGTACTTGCGTGCGATCGCCAGCGCTTCGTCGCGCCGGCCCTTAGTGATGAGCCAGCTCGGCGATTCGGGGAGGCCGATACGGGCGACGAACAGGACGGCTGCGAGTACAGTGCTCGTGCCGATGACGATGCGCCACGGGGCGCCGGCGTCGTGCAGGAGCGTGCCGATGATGAACGCCATCATGAAGCCGACGTACCAGGCGATCAGAGTCAGCCCGAGCAGTCGCCCGCGGAGCTTGGGAGGGGAGAACTCTGACAGCAGCGGTCCGCCGATTGAGTACTCGCCGCCGATTGCGACGCCCATGAAGAACCGGATGATGGCCAGTTGGATTACTGCGCCGTCTCCGGAGGTTACGAAGAACTGGGCAGCTGAGGCGACCAGAAACAGGCCCATGTCCACGAGGAACATGGGCTTACGTCCGAATTTGTCAGCAGCCCACCCGGCAATCGGGGAGCCGACGAAGATGCCAACCAGCGGACCTGCAGCGATCAAACCCAAAGACAGCGCGTCGAGCTGGAGGTCTGAGCGCATGAGTCCCGTGACCGGGCCGATGATTCCGAGGATGTAGCCATCGAGGAACATACCGCCGATGAAGACAGCGACCAGCCGAAACATGAAGCGGCGTTTGAATGTGGAGCTGGTCTCTTTTGGTACGGGGGCGTCGACGGCGGCCGTCGTCTTGGTCGGGTGGATCATGGAGGTGTGTTCCCTTCTGGCTTCAGCGAAAAACGCTGACGGCACCAGAGCGCCGTTTTCTAGACGTGCGGACAGTCGCAGACCTTAGCGACCAGTGGACGAGGCCGGCTGGCTCGATGCCAGCGGATTGCCGCGCTGGGCCCGCGACGCCGGAGCCACGTTTTGATGCCCGGCACTCCCGCGAGACCCATTGAGATCAGCGCCTCGAACCCGGGCGCATCAAAAATGTGACATACGACTCATATATCAGAACTCTAGGGGTGTGATCGGCCTCGGTCAATAGCCTGAGTGTTAATTAGTTCTCACCAGCGGTGTCTGTTTCTTCGACGCAGCCCTTCGCATCCGAGGCTTCCCCTGCCGTGAGCTTGCTCACTATGACTGGCTTTCACGTCACGTTTTAGGAGCCGACTACTACTTCATAAGTGGTTGCGCATCAGGCGACGAACCCGGCTGACCGGACACAGCCCGGAGTGATCAGCTCTTGATGCCTTCCCATTCGTCTCGCAACTCATTCGATGAAGGAACAAAATGCTTAAGCGATTCGTCGGGGCCCTTGCCGCGACCACGACATTGGCAGCGGGGGTGTTCGCTGCACAGTTTGCAATATCGCCAGCCGCCGTGGCATCGACACCCTCAGTGGCTGCAACTACTTTTGAGGCACCACTGTGTCCGGGGACTACGTTTAGTGAACCTTCCCCCGACACCACGGTCAACGGAACGAATCTGGACAATTACAACAACGGGCTGGTAGTCCCGCTTTACAATTACCAGGGCGAGGGGCCGGAGGGTCTCACCACTCTTCCGCCTCTTTGCGGTACGCGTTACGAAACCGAAGCAGAGGGGGGTCCCGTAGGCGGTGGCCCGGTTAGTGCTTGGATGTTCTGTACTGACGTCATCTTGCACTCGTGCTTCGACGGTCGACCTCTGGACGATGATCCTGAGAAAAATGCCGATATGACCGATTTCCAGCGGCGTGTATTCGCCTACGTTGTTCAGAACGGCTATCAGTACAACGATGGTGTCACCAATAAATTTGTTAGGCCGGACACCGATTCCGCTGATCGATACAGGTTGCAGCGCCTGGCTTGGTGCGTCAAGGACTACGAGTATCTGACCGGCACGAGCATTACCATCTGTGACAATGCTGGTCTGAGTCCTGACAAGATCAACGAGACGTTCGCTTTCCTTTCCCAGCCGTCAGTGCCGCAAATCAGTGTCACGCCGGTTTCCCAGTCGCAGGTCGTCGGGCAGGAAAGCAGGATCACTGTGACCACAAACATCGCAGAGACACCAATCCAGCTCTCCGCGACCAACGGTACCTTTGTGCTGTGCCCCGGAGAGTCTGACGCCGTTTTGAACGGAGATGTCCTGACGGTCAGCACTCCCTCCTCAGCCGGATCCTCGGTGGACGTAGACCTTTGCACAACCAGCCAGGCTGCTGGAACAGTCTCTGTTGACCTCTCGGTTCTGCCGGTGACAGAAGACAGCTTGAACTGGTACAGCAACGGTGACGACAATTGCCAAGTGTTTGCCGTGTTTGCCCGCGCCGAGGCTCAGACGATCTCAGCATCTGCCCAGATCAACTACGGCCTAACGCCGACGCCGACGCCGACTCCGACTGAGTCGCCGACGCCGAGCCCGTCGCCGACGGATACCCCGACTGAGTCGCCGACGCCGAGCCCGTCGCCGACGGATACCCCGACTGAGACGCCGACGCCGAGCCCGTCGCCGACGGATACGCCGACTCAAACCCCGCGGCCGAGCCACTCGGAAACCCCGCGGCCGAGCCACTCGGAAACCCCGCGGCCGAGCGAATCGGGCACGCCGACGAATGGTGCTCCGGTAATTTCCGTTCCTACAACGGACGCTCCGGCAGGCGATTCATCGAAAACCGGTGGCTCCGGCAGCGGTCTGGCCTACACGGGAACCCAGGTTGCTCCCTTCGTTGCGGCAGCTGCGGCACTCTTGGCCTTCGGTATCGTCCTGATGATCCTCGCTCGCCGCAGGGCAGCATCGCGTCACAGCTAACGCCTGACGCTTAGTCTGTGGCAACAGTGCGGCCCGGAAGCTCATGCTTCCGGGCCGCACTGTACCCCGTCACAATCGCTCCATTTACACCAGAGAGCCGATAGTCCGCTTACAATTCTCTGGGGGTCAGCTGGTGGTCTCCAGTTGCCCGCGATCAGCCGTTCAAGGCTGCCCGCGATTTTCCCTAGGATGCCCAGTGAAAAATCCCCGACTCCGCCCTGTAAGAGCCGTTGGCATAGCCATGACCACTCTTCTAATTGGCGCTGGCTTGGCCGTTCAGCCTGCCGCAGCCGATAAGATCGACATCATTCCGAGCACCCCGAAGGTCCTCAAGCCCGCCGCCGACGTCCCCACGGACCAATTCATTGTGGGCATTCGGGACAGCGCCGCCCAAACAGCCGCAGTGAAGGCCGAGAACGCAGCGGATCATGCAGCTACCAAGCTGGGTGTCGCCGCCAAGAGTTCCCGCGAGAATGCCACCGGCGGCCACGTCATCAAGCTCGACGAAGCACTCTCGGGATCTGAAGCCCAGGCCTTCGTTGAAACCCTCCGTGCAGATCCCAACGTGGCCTACGCAGAGCCCGACGCCATCATGCGCCCGACCTCGCATTCGCAGGACTACGGGTACTTGGAGCAGTGGAACCTGTGGGACAACCTTTCCGGCATCCGCACTCCCGGAGCCTGGGACTACAACCATGGCGAAGGCGTAGTGGTTGCGGTGGTGGATACCGGCATCACCAGCCACCCGGAACTCAACGCCAACGTGCTGCCCGGCTACGACATGATTTCCAGTGCTGCAGATGCGCGTGATGGAAACGGCCGGGACCCCGATCCCAGCGACCAGGGTGACTGGGTACCCGCGGAAGAGTGTGAAGCCGGCAGTCCTGCCATGAACTCTTCCTGGCACGGAACCCACGTGGCTGGAATCGTGGCAGCGCTTGGGAACAACAAAATCGGCATCTCCGGCGTTGCTCCAAGCGCCAAGATCCTTCCGGTCCGGGCCCTCGGCGTCTGTGGCGGGTACACATCGGACATCGCAGATTCCATCATTTGGGCGGCAGGTGGCGTGGTTACTGATGTTCCCGTGAACCCCAACCCGGCCAAGGTGATCAACCTTAGCTTTGGCGGCACCGCAGTGTGCTCCGCCACGTACCAGAACGCCATCAATACTGCCTACAACGCAGGCGCCGTGGTTGTGGCCTCTGCCGGAAACTCCAACGTTCCAGCAGCTGACGCGAGTCCCGCAAACTGCCAGAACGTGATTGCCGTGGGAGCCAGCGACAAAACTGGAGCCCGGGCCTCGTACTCCAACTACGGCCCCACCGTGGACATCACGGCGCCCGGCGGCGACATGTCCGTGGACGTCAGCCGTGGCATTCTGTCCACGCTGAACTACGGGACAACCACTCCTGGTGAGCCTGCTTTCGCCTGGATGGAGGGGTCGTCCATGGCCGCTCCCCATGTGGCCGGTGTTGCAGCGCTTCTCATGTCCGCGCAAGGCGGCGCAGTTACCCCTGCCCAGGTGGAGCAGCAGCTCAAGGAAACGGCGCGGCCATTGCCTGGGGGATGCTCCGTCGGTTGCGGCGCGGGCCTGGTGGATGCGACGGCGGCACTGAAGAAGTTCGGCGGGACGGCTCCCGCCATAGCGCCGAACAAGAAGCTCACCGACTTCAACGGTGACGGCACAAGCGACGTTATTGCACGCGATGGCAGTGGGGCACTGTGGCTGTACCGCGGCAACGGCTACGGAGGATGGAAGGGCGCCCGCACCCAGATCGGTGTGGGCTGGAACGGCATGACTTCCATCGAGGCGCCGGGTGACTTCAACGGCGACGGCTATGCAGATGTCATCGCCCGCGATGGCAACGGCGTGCTCTGGCTCTACCCCGGTAACGGATTCGGTGGTCTGCTGGGTGCCCGTCAGATCGGTGCCGGCTGGAACGTCATGACCTCCATCAAGGCGCCGGGCGACTTCAACGGCGACGCGACAGCTGACATCATCGCCCGCGATGGCAACGGCGTGCTCTGGCTCTACCCGGGCAACGGCACTGGCGGTTGGCTGCAGCCGCGTCAGATCGGCGCCGGCTGGAATGTCATGACCGCCATCGACGGCGTCGGGGATTTCAACGGTGACGGCAAAGCTGACGTCATTGCCCGCAATGGCTCCGGCGCACTTCTGCTCTACCCCGGCAACGGCTCGGGTGGGTGGCTTGGTACCAGCCAGATCGGTTCGGGCTGGAACATCTTCAACGCCCTCGAAGCTCCCGGCGATTTCGACGGCGACGGCAAGGTTGACGTTCTCGGCCGCACCACGGGCGGTGACCTGATCCTGTACGCAGGCAACGGCGCAGGCTGGTGGCTGTACTCCGCACAGGTAGGCGCAGGCTGGAACGTCATGACGGCCATTCTCTAAATCCCTGTACCAACGGCTCGGTTCATTCCGCGCTCTCCCAGCTTTCCGTGGGTAGAGTAGAGGCCTGAACATCGCCGGATTGCAGTGGATACGGAGAACGCATTGTCAGCTTGGCTGGAACTTGGACCGGACAACTACGTCTTGGAAACCGAGGGATCGTTACTCAACACCGGGCTGGTGGTGGGCTCTGAGCTCGCCATGGTCATCGACACCGGCTGCGGCCCGCGCCAAGGCCGCGAGATCCTTGCTGCGGTGCGTGAAAAAACCCAGCTGCCGCTGGTTGTCGTGAACACCCACGCGCATTACGACCACTTCTTCGGTAACGCCGTCTTCGCTGACGACGGCGTTACCGAGTTTTGGGCGCACGCCAACTGTGCGGCCACTATCGAACGCGACGCCGATAACCAGCGACGCTTCGTGGCCACCAACGAACCCGAGATGGCAGCGGGGGAGGGCGACGCCGTCGAGATCGTCGTCCCGAACGCGCTCGTCCGCGACCAGCCTGTGCTGGTTGACCTGGGGGGCATCACTGCAACGCTCTTCTACCTGGGACGTGCCCACACGGACGGCGACCTGCTGGTAGGAACCAGCACCACCCTTTACGTTGGTGACCTCGTCGAACAGGGAGCGCATCCTTCATTCGAGGATTCCTACCCGGAGGAGTGGGCTGATGCCCTGCGGCACATTTCCGCCCTGCGTCACCGTTATGAGTTCCTGGTCCCGGGCCACGGAAAACATGTCAGCGACGAGTTCGTCAAGACCATGGCCCACACCATGAGCACCGCGGTTCGCCAGGCAACCCAGTCCATCCGTGACATGCCCTCTGACGCAACCAAGGCCATTCCCGTGCTTCCATACGGCCCGGAACAGTCGCGTTGGTTCATCAAGAGGCTCCAGGAAACCAACGCCCATGGCCGCACCACCTTGGGAACGGCGGACTTCGGCCCGAGTGAGACGGGTTCCTACCCTTCGTAACAAGGTTCCTTACAAATTTGTCATCTTGTTTACTCCCAGGCATGGACTAATGGCGTAAGACCGTCTTAGGATGAATTCGACCATTGGTTCGCGACTACCTGGGGGTGTCGAGATGAGCGGTTCACGCGTTTTCCCGCGTGCTGCCAGCATTCTCCGCTCTGTCATGGTCGCGGGCGCAGGCACCGCCATCTGGATGGCACTCTCAGCCACAGCCGCCGATGCGAACACAGGCTCGGACAAGAACCTTTTGGACAGTGTCACATCGTCCAGTTCCATCACCGTCCCGGTGCCCAACGTTCCTCTCCCGGCCTCTGTCAAAGGGTTGCTGCCGGCTGATCTGGTCAACGTTCCCGTCCCCGCAGTCACTCCCGTGGTTCAGCACGTGGCCGGCGCGGTGGATGATGCAGTGGGCGCCGTCCCGGTAGCCAACCAAATTCTCCCCGCAAACACAGCGGGAACCATCGTGAACACCGTGGTGACACCTGTCACCGATCCTGTGGACCAAACCGTCAACGTAGTGGTTCCGCCGGTGAACTCCCTCGTGGAACCGGTGCGTTTGGAGCCGGTCACTGACGCAGTCAACCCGGTTGTGGAACCCATTGTGGGCGTCGTGGACACCGTCCTGCCGCCGCTGGACACAGTGGTTCCGCCCATCACGATTCCACCTGTTGTGGTGCCACCGGTTACGGTCCCTGACTCCGATCTGCCTGGCATTCCTGGCGCGGATGCTTCAGTAGCTCCGGCCTCCCCGGACGCGGGCACCGAGCCATCAGCCGGCGTCGAAAGTTCTCCGGAGCCAACCGGAAGCAGCCTGGCTGTGCAAGCCGAACAGTCCTCTGAGGCCGGGCTCTCGGTGGACGCGTCGTGGCTGGCCAACACGCGGAACTTCGGGCCCACAGGCATCACAGCGGTGCTTGGCGGATCCTCCCCTGTTGCCGATCCTGCGGCCCCGTCCGGGCTGCCGGGCGACTTCGACGCCCTCCCCTCCGGCCTCGCCGGCAGTGGTTCCGGTGCGTCCTCCAATGGGCCGCCAAACCCGGCGGCAGCATTTCTTCACGACGCACTGATCATTCCCGCTGACGCACTTCCTGGCCTCGCGACGGCCAGCGATGAACAACATCCAAAGCCGGTCTCATTCGACCCCGGCTCATCTCCTGACTAGTTCCCCTGCCTTGCTGACCAGCTTTAGCGGCAGACGGCTCGACAGACGATCCGTGATTGGACGTCTCCGGAAACTAGATCTTCAGGAGAAACACACCATGAACACGACCATTCGCAAGTGCCTGATCGGCACCTGCTTTGCCGGGGGCATGATTGTCCTCAGCGCCACCGCGGCAAACGCCGCAGATACCACCAGCGGCAGCGACGGACTCCTTTCCGGCACGCAGGTGGTGGCGCCAGTAACAGCGCCAGTCAGTCTCGGCGCAACTTCTTTGGGCCTGGCAGGGGACTCGGCAGCAACCAGTTCGGCAGCACCCGCTGCCGCTTCGGGTTCAGCGCCCGCCACCACCACCGGTTCCAACGGCATCGGCTCCGGAACACAAGTTGTCGCTCCGGTCACGGTGCCCGTAAGCCTGGGCTCGTCGTCAGTGGGTCTGCTGGGGGGCTCCACTGCGACGAGCTCAGCCACACCTGCCGCCCCCGCTGGGTCAACAAGTTCGACGCCGACAGCCACCACAGGCGGCGGCGACGGTATCGCCTCAGGAACCCAAGTTGTGGCACCGGTGACGGTTCCCATCACGGTTGGGTCGACGTCGGTCGGCGTCCTGGGTGACTCGGCAGCCACTTCGGGAACAACAGCTCCTGCACAGGCCCCGGCGCCTGCTTCATCGGGTGCTTCCACTTCCGGTTCTGACGGCATTGGTTCGGGGACGCAGGTTGTTGCTCCTATTACTGCTCCGGTGAGCGTTGGTTCGGTCGGGGCTGGGGTGTTGGGTGATTCCTCGGCTACCTCGGGTTCGACCGGCACCGCTGGAAGCGCTGGTGGCTCAACCGGTACCACTTCGGGTGCCAGCACTTCCGGTTCTGACGGCATTGGTTCGGGGACCCAGGTTGTTGCTCCGATTACTGCTCCGGTGAATGTTGGTTCGGTCGGTGCTGGTGTGTTGGGTGATTCCTCGGCTACGTACGGTTCGAACGGCTCCACCGGTGGCTCAACCGGTACCACTTCGGGTGCCAGCACTTCCGGTTCTGACGGCATTGGTTCGGGGACCCAGGTTGTTGCTCCGATTACTGCTCCGGTAGGCGTTGGCTCCATCGGTGCTGGAGTGTTGGGTGATTCCTCGGCTACGTCCGGTTCGAACGGAACGTCCGGCGGCACGGCTCCTGCTTCATCGGGTGCCAGCACTTCTGGTTCTGACGGTATTGCTTCTGGGACCCAGGTTGTTGCTCCGATTACTGCTCCGGTGAGCGTTGGTTCGGTCGGGGCTGGGGTGTTGGGTGATTCCTCGGCTACGTCGGGTTCGACCGGTTCCACCGGTGGCTCAACCGGTACCACTTCGGGTGCCAGCACTTCCGGCTTTGACGGACTCCTTTCAGGTACGCAGCTGATCGTTCCGATCACCGCTCCTGTCACCATTGGCTCGACCTCGGTAGGCATCGGTGGCGGTTCTACCGGCAACGTAACCCCTCCTGTTGTAACCCCTCCGGTAGTTACGCCTCCTGTTGTCACCCCTCCGGTAGTTACGCCTCCCGTTGTCACCCCGCCGGTAGTTACGCCTCCGACCGAGACCCCGATCACCGGAAGCCCCTCGACCGGTGGAGAAACCGGTGTTGATGAGCCCATCGGTGGCGCCGTAACAGGTGGCGCAACGAACAGTGGCGCTACTAACGGTAGCCTCACCGGCGGAACCATCCAGACCGCGGGCAGTGTTCACTCACTGGTTACTACCCAAGGTTCCGTGACCGCGGCAGCCTCCACCGCCGTCGGAAGCGCCAAGACCTTGGCTGCAACTGGTCTGAACAACAGCTTCGTACTCTGGGCAGGAGCAATGCTCCTCATGGGCCTGGTACTGACCGCCCTTGGTCGTCGGAAGGCAGCAGCCAGCCGTCGCTAGGGCTGAGCGGTAAA